>JAISHQ010000016.1 GCA_031262465.1 Rikenellaceae bacterium | reverse complement strand
TTAATGGCAATGTTGTATTTCTGCTCCGAGATGAACGGCAACAACTTGTCGCCTTCACAATCTTTGTATCGCGCCACAATCTCCTGCGCCACGGAATTCAGTGGTACACGCACCGTCAGGGGCCGCCCCTCTTTGGTCTTGCGTGGTATGTACTCGATAGCTCCGTTGATAATGCTCCCTTTGGTCATTTTTATAAGGTCGCCGATCCGACAGCCGATAAGACATTGAAAAACAAAGATGTCGCGTTGGACGGCAAGCGAAGGATGGCGGGAGAGGTTTGTTGCATAGATTTTATTCCGCTCTTCGATAGTGATATAATAAGGTGTCCCATAAGTGCATTCCTCTAACGGGAAATCGTCGAATGGCTTGTTAGTGGTCTTTTTGTTGTCGTTGCACCAGTAGAAAAACGTACGAATGCGCGAAAAACAATCCAGTAAGGTATTGCGGCCTCTCGGCTGGGGTGTCCGTTTTTCGGGAATAGACTCATAGATAGCAGGATATTGCTCGAAATAGCGATACTCGTTCTCGAAAAAGTCCCAAATATCCCGCAACATCTCGGGTGTAACGTCATCGACATAGAGCCGGAAGCCTTTTTGTCCTCGTTTTGTCGCCCGGACATACAACTCGTACCGCTGAAGCCCACGCTTGATAACGCGGTAATTTTTCGCCCGCACCTCTGACAGCTTGTGCTTCGACAGAAATTCATCGAACAACTCGACGACGGCGGGTTTCGGCGGGGCCTCCGGCTCGATATGGTATTTCTTCGGATTGTAATATTTATCCAACGCGACCTTCAGCCAATCTTTCGACAGTTCTTCCTCATTGGCTTGATACTCCTTTTCGAGATACGATTTGAGTTTCCGTGCCTCGTCGTTGTAGTACGAGCGCACATCATCGTCGCAAACAACCTTGCTTTTGACCTGCTCAGCCTTGTCATCCCACAAATTGGGATTGATTGCCAGATTGGTCGGAGCGACCATATCGACCAGCCTGCCGTCTCTCAACCTTGCGTAAATTGTGGCTTTTGAGTCTGTGTCGTAGCGTTTTACGCTCTTTTTGACGATTAGTGAAACTTTCATAGTACCCGTGTTTAGGATTGAAACACAAAGATACGGAACTTTCCCCACATTTTCCCCACACACGCTAAAAATCTTTCAAATCGCCATTCGCCAAGCAAATCACAAAACCACTATAAATATCTGTTAATATGCTATTTGACATTATTTTTCACCATTTTGCTTTTCAGGAAAATTTAATCGAATTTACTATTTCAAATGCGGCTCTGGGTACAGAAAAAGCCACTTAATCCGATGGATTAAGTGGCTTTTGGTTTTCTCTGCGGTGCGTTTAGGTTATTTTGCCCCTAAATTAATATGAACCCTCAGCATCCCCACCAGCGCGTTGGGGAGTTTTGTCTCGGTGCCGGAGGGGTTGAGGATGTATTGGAAGTCGGGTTGGAGAGCGATGCGGTCGTTGAGCGTGAATTTATAGTAGAATTCGAGCGCCGTTTCGTGTCGGTGGCTGGCGGTGTGTAGCCCGGCATGGGTCGCGGCCAGACCGAGGGCGTGTCGCTCGGCAATGAACCAGTTGGCCCCCAGCCCGATCGAATAGTTGTTGTCGTTCTTGCTTTTCGGCGCGATGGCCAATTGACCGAAGAGGCTCAATCGGTCGGTCAGGGGTTGGTCGGCCAGCGCATAGAAGCCATAGTTGCCGTCCGCCGAATGGTAATAGGCACCCGCCTTGAAACGCCCGGCGTAATGTACCTCGCCCATCGTGAGCAGACCGTCGTCCCGACCGAAACGCCAGCGGATGTTGTGTGGGTTGCGGTCGAAAGGGGTCTGGTTGCCGTCGAACAGCGCGGCCTGCACCGCCCACTGTCCGTCGATCTCCCACCGCGCCGACACCCCCAAGCCCGTGAGCGGAAAAATCGGAACGGGAATCCCCGTGGCGATCACCGGAGGCACACCGAACGAGCTGTTGAGGAACTCGCCCGCCCCTTCGGAAACCATAAATTCGGCATTCAGGTCTTGTAGACCGAGCGTAACCGACACCGCACCAAGCTGTTGCTTATACCACAGTTCATGCATATAAGCATACTCCCCCGCGTCGATGTTCGAGGCCACCTGCATATCGCCCAAGTAATGTTCGGTCAGCGACTTGCCATGAATCGACGCGCCGTTCACAAAGAACGATCCCCCGCGCCACCACCCGGCCGCCTCGGTGTCGAACCCCACCGTGAGGTTGGCCATGCCCATGAATCCGCCGCCGGTGGCCAATCCGCCGGTCGTATTGTAATAGAAATCACCCATGTATGAACCCTCGAACGAGAGGGGATTGGATTTTTCGGCCTGAGCCTGAGCGGCCAGCGAAACGCTCGCCGCGAGGAGTAGAAGTGTGATCTTTTTCATCATCCTATTTTGTTTGAGTTTTTGATGCCGCAAAGATCGGGTGTCCGGCACTGCCAAAAAATCCCCTGATCCGGTGAGATCAGGGGTCAAGGCATCCCCTTTTCGGGGGAAATAGAGAGTTTAATACCCAAACAAAGAGGCTGTCTCGACGTTGAGACAGCCTCTTTTGCTGTGTTGACCCACCAGGATTCGAACCTAGAAAGGCAGAACCAGAATCTGCAGTGTTACCATTACACCATGGGTCAATAAATTGAGCGGTTAAAAACCCCGCCGGGTATTGCAAAGATAGTGTTTTTTCGGGTTTATTTCACCCCTCTGTGTTGACCCATCAGGACTCGAACCTGAAACGACAGAACCAAAATCTGCTGTGTTACCATTACACCATGGGTCAATACCGCGTGAAAAAGCGATGCAAATATAGAGAATTATTCTATTTCTGCAAATTTTTAGTGAGATTAAAAAAACTGAGTTCTGTTCTGCGCTTCGCTTAAACAGAACTCAAGTCCTATTTCGGAGCACTTCCCGCGAGCGGGAAGGCGCGACACCTCCCTCCCCTACGCTTAGGGGAGGGTTGGGGAGGGGTGGCCGAGCACTGTATCGGCTCTAAAAAGAGCCGATAACCTGAGCTTTGGATAAGACAAATGCACATAACATACAGTAACATACTAAATAACACATTTGTCTTATCCAAAACTCAGGTTAAAATAGGTTAAAAGATGTTTCATGCCGGGTCTCTTGTTGATTGCTCTTGGGAGTAAAACGCTGTATGGGGGCGTTTCCTTGCTCTTTCGCTTGCCCTTGTAGGGGGAAAGAGACGAGAAAGTTCCCTTTTTCCGGGTCGACGGCCACGGCATAGAGCACGCTCTGGTCGGGTTCGACGCAAATTTTCGAGAGGTTGTAAGGCGTGGAGTGCAACGACAGCGGATTGCCATCCCAATCGAAGAGAGTCAAATTGTTGAAATCCATCGTTCCTGTGCCGTTGAACACGGTGTACAACCGATCGTTAGTCCCGTACAGATCGACAAATCCGAGGCCGCTGGCATTCACATCCAGATTCCGTTCTTCGTTCAAAAATGGCTCGCGGATGTACGAACGGGAGACGGGAGCGATCCCTTCGGAGAGGTCGAAACACTCCAAGATGGCCCCCAAGAGCGTCCCGACGGCCATTTTGGTCTGATCCGGCGAAATCGTCAGCCGGTAATCGCCGTAAAGCCGAAAGGCCAACTCCTTGTCGTCGACCGGATATTCGAAATAACGGGCCGAAACCCGGTCGTTCGCGAATCGAAAATAGCGCGATGCGTCCTCATCTGCCGGGAGTTGCAGGCGAAAAACAAGCGTATCGCCTGCCAACGGATAGACTTCGTCTGCCCGCGCAAAATGATCGGACACAACGGTCGTTGGCCGAAAAGCACCGTGCATCAGCGAATCGACGCTGATCGTCAACAACTGCTCGGCTCGATTGTCAAACAGCGAAATATTTTCCCGCTTCGCATCCAACGAGAGCCTGGTCACCATCCCCTGAATCTCACTGGGGCCTCGCCCACGAAAAAAGGCACTTTTGAGGTGTTGGCCGGTCGTTTTATCATAAACATGAAGCCACTGATTTTCACCGAGATAAACCAACAGCAGGTAGTCGCCCACCACCTCCATATCGTAGATCATGGCCGGGATAAACACCGAGTCGGAGATCACCGTGGGCTGCATCGAATACTCCTGCGGAAATTCGGGGTAACGGTACTCGACCCGTCCCTGCCGTGCCTCGCGGCAGGCGGTCAACCCCACAAAACAGGCGCAGGAGAGGAGCGCAAAAAGGAGGAAGGAGTTTTTTTTCATCAATCTAAATTTTTGACTTTAAAGAAGATCAGGCAGGGGTTATCGTTTTCGGTGGCATCGCCAAACAGCTCGGGGAGCCGCTCTTTTAAAAGATAGGGACTGCTGAAAACATTGATAAATTGATCGCGGTACGAACCAATAATACCCATAGATAGGAGGATTTTGGGCGTAACACTCGGATTTTTAAAAAACAGCGTGGTCGTCGTGGCTTCAACCCGACCCGAGTTCAAATTGCCATAGACTATAAATGAGGCATCTTTCCCGTAACCGACTTCGAAATAATAGTTTAGATCGTCGGTGATCGCAAAATCGGTAATGTGGTGAAACTTATAATCCGACGTCGTCACATCAAAAAACGTTAAGGCTCCGTCGTAATCGGCCGCTCGATCGCCGAACCCAAACCGGTGTTTCAGCTCGATCCCGTCGTTGGTCAGCAGATACAATTCGTCGGTGTAAAGCGGGATGAAATAAAAATCGCGCCCGTGCTGGTAAAAACGGAAATTGCCAGAATAACCCGCATCGCTTTTCTCCACGAATTTTTCACGGGGGTAATAACCGCCGATGATCTGGTTCGCCGTATCAACTTCGACCACTTCGTAATGCTCCGGGGTATCCATCGGAATCGACTGAAAAAAGTACCGCCCGTCGATGTAGGCCATCGGTCGGGAAATCATCTGATACTCTTTGACAAAGCGTCCGTCACTGAGGTCGTAGAAGAGTTGTTTATGGCCCCTGTCGTCGGTGACAATAATTTGGTTAGCATCATAATCTATGACAAAATTGGCCGCTCTAACGTATTCGCCCGGCCCGCGCCCTTGGTGGCCGATGGGTCGGATAAAACGCCCATCGAGGTCGAACACAAACACCGACTTGCTGTCACTCCCGTGGAGGACAATGATTTGGTCGCCAACGACCTCGACCTTGCTGATCTCACCAACCAGCGAGTTTTCGGTCGTTTCCAATTTCACCACCCGGTACGAAGCCGTGTCGATCAGTGAAAAATAGTCGATCTCATGATCCTTGTACGCATAGAGATCAATGGTCGTTGCCTGCTCGCCGCAGGCGGTCAACCCCAACAGGATTGCCCCAAAAAGAAGGATTCGTTTCATCGGCCTTTATTCTTTCTTCGTTTTTTACTCTTTCATCGCCTCGATCACCGATTCGACCGCGTTGGTTTTCAGTGTGTACACCGAGATGACCGGGTTGCTATTCTCGGTCAGGCCGCGAAGCAACTCCTTCAAGCGGTCGTTTTCGCCCTGTTCGATCGCTTCCCGCTGATTGAGGAAGTCGAATGCCTGATTGAACGCGATGAGCCGGTCGCCGTCGGACGTGAGAGGGGTCAATGAAATGAACGCATCAATTCCTTCTTCGTATAACCAACCGAAACGAACCCCTGTTTTGCTCCTTTTATCCCACAGGCCGGTGGTCATATATTCCAACTCCAAATAGAGGTATTGGGGCGTTTCGATGATATTCGTGATCCCGGAAAAGGGGTTTTGATCCCTCATCATCGCCATCATCAACTCGCTGTACCCCTTATCCTCGTTTGCATTGAAAAAAGAGGCCTCGGCCAACTTCTTCGGCGTATCGACTTGATAAACAGGCACAATCGTGTCGCCTCGTATCGTATAAATCATGTTGGAAAAATGCGAAGTCAAGAGCAATCTCTCATTGGAATAAGAGAAAGAGCGATCAAGGCCGCTGATACCCCCGTATCCAGGCGGATTTTTAAACCGGTACTTGAGTATGTTGCCTACAAAATCATACTTGCCGTCGTTTTCGCGCAGGAGTTGATCCTCGTACTCCGACTTTAAATCCCGACCATCAGGGATTGGATGATGAAACAGCACAACACCGTCTGGGGAATAGAACGAAGCACGTGGGAAAAAAATCTCCTCGGGGTATTCGACATCGCGCAGATGCTTCCCCTCGTAGTTGTAGATCAGCGTTTTGCGCTCGTAGTTATCCAAAACCCCCACCTCTTTCCGACTCCGATCCAAGTAATAGGAGTAGAGATAGATGTATTCTCCGGGGCCTCGCCCTACGCGACCAATGGTGTTCAGGAAGTGACCCTCGCTGTCGAACACCAACAGCTTGGATTGAGTTTGGTCAGAGATGAAATAAAGGCCTGAATCGACTTCTACGTGTGAAACATTGCCAATCAGCGACTCTTGGGTCGTCTCTAAAGGGATGTAACGAATCTCCGAAACAACATCCGTCATCGTCGGCTTGTAATTCTTGGCTCCCTTCTGTAAACTGGACTTTTCGGTCAAGTCCACATAAGAGATTAGTTCAACATCGCCCGTGGCCGATTTCGGCTTTTCGGCACACGACCACAGCCCCAACAGGCCGACGGTCAAAAGAAAAACGGGGGGTTTCATGCGGATTTAGGAGTTAAAAAGGTGAATAATCGACAAGATAGTCAATTATGTATTAAAAAATCTTTTTCCGCGAGGGGATCACCACAAAATCCTTCAGGTAATAGGGTTCGAAATAGGCCGTGTCGGCAAAATCGCCCCGCGCAAAGGCCTCCTCGGCCAGCCGAGCCATCCCGCGCGCCGAGGGCAGGACGGGCAATTCGACGAGGTTCGGGCTGTCGATCACCCCTTTGGCCTTCGGGGCACCGTCGCCGAAAATCAGCACTTGATGGGTCGAAAGGCTCTCGGCCAAGCTGTTTTCGTCGAGAATCAGCGCCTCGACCTCGCCGATCGGCTCCAACGCGGAGGTAAAGCGTTGGGTATAAACCTCCATTCGACGGGCGTCGATCATCGGGCAGAGCAGGGTGCCCTCCAAACTCTCCACCGGGAGTATCCCCGCCTCAAAATCCTCGACAGCCACAGCGGCCAGCGATTGCAGGCTGTTGACGGCCACCAACGGGATGTTCGCACCATAGCAAAGCCCCTTGCCCAGCGAAACGCCGACCCGCAGGCCGGTGTACGACCCAGGGCCTTGCCCCACGGCCACCGCGTCGAGTTCGTCCGGAGCAATTTGCATCTCCTCCAACAGCTCCTGCACATAGACCCCCAACAGCCGGGCGTGGTTGCGCCCCTCGCTGTTCTCGCGCAACGAGAGCAGGCGGCCATCGCGCGCCAAGCCGACCGAACAGATTTCGGTGCCGGTCTCCAAACTTAAAATCAGTGCCATGTTGGTGAAAAGTAAAAAAGTTATGCCTTATGAATCAGCCGTTTGCAAATCTGCCGAACAAACGAGGGGCCGTTGTAGATGAAGCCGGTATAGAGCTGGATGAGGGTGGCTCCCGCATCGAGCATGGCCTGCGCTTGGTCGACACTCATGATCCCGCCCACGCCGATGATCGGGAAATCGGCACCTGTTTTTTGCCGCACATAGCGCACCGTCTCGATCGCCCGTTCGGTCAGCGGAGCACCGCTCAAACCGCCGTTTCCAATGGCCTCGACAACTTTCGGTTTAGTCGTCAGACCCTCGCGCCGGGTGGTGGTATTGACGGCCACAATGCCGTCGATGCCGCTTTTGCGCAACACTTCAATCGTGTCGTCGATCTGACTGTGGTTCAAGTCGGGCGATATTTTCATCAGAATAGGCCGATAGACCGCCTGCCCGCGCCGAAATTCAGTCAGCCCGGCGATGATCTCCTCCAAGTGGTCTTTGTCTTGTAACCCACAAAGCCCCACCACGTTGGGGCAACTGACGTTGACCACAAAATAGTCGCCGTAATCGTACAGCAACCGGAAACTGTGCAGGTAATCCGCCGCCGCCCGGTCGTTGGGCGTGGCGGTGTTTTTGCCGAGGTTGACCCCCACGACCACCCG
>JAISHQ010000059.1 GCA_031262465.1 Rikenellaceae bacterium | reverse complement strand
GTGCTGATCGGCGCGATGATCCCCATGTCGACGGCCTTTACCAAAACGGGGCTTACGCAGGCCATCTCCGACTTCCTGCTGACCGGCTTGGGCGAGGTCGGCCCCCACGGATTGTTGGCCGTGATCTATGCCGCGACCTCGATCCTGACGCTCTTTCTGAGCAACACGGCCACGGCGGTGCTCTTCACCCCGATCGCCCTGCAAGCGGCGCTGGACATGGGGGTCAGCCCCTATCCCCTACTCTTCGCCGTGGCGGTATCAGCCAGCAGTTGCTTTGCCTCGCCGTTCTCTACCCCACCTAACGCACTGGTTATGAGCGCTGGAGATTACCGGTTTATGGATTATATCAAAGTCGGCCTGCCCCTGCAAATCATCATGGGGGTGGTCATGGTCATCGTCCTGCCCTGGTTTTTCCCGTTTTAAGTTAAACGGGGATGAGTATCTATGAACAAAAAAAGCCCCCCGACCTAAAAAAGTCGGGGGGGCTTTTTGAGTGTACTATACCGGTTTAGCGGTTATTTGGCGTAGCTGATCGAGCGGGTTTCGCGGATCACGGTGATTTTTACCTGTCCCGGGTAGGTCATTTCGTCCTGAATCTTTTTAGCGATGTCGTGCGAAAGTTCTTCGGCCTGCTGGTCGGTGATCTTCTCACTGCCCACGATCACACGCAGTTCGCGCCCGGCCTGAATGGCGTAGGTTTTCATCACGCCGGGATAGGCCATGGCCATGTCTTCCATCTCTTTAAGCCGCTTGATGTACGATTCGACCACTTCGCGGCGGGCACCCGGACGGGCACCGGAAATGGCATCGCACACCTGCACAATGGGGGCGATGAGCGAGGTCATCTCCACTTCGTCGTGGTGGGCACCGATGGCGTTGACGATCTCCGGTTTCTCTTTGTATTTTTCGGCCAGCTGCATCCCGATGATCGCGTGTGGCAATTCGGGTTGGTCGTCGGGCACCTTGCCGATGTCGTGCAAAAGCCCGGCGCGCCGCGCCACTTTGGGGTTGAGGCCCAGCTCTGCGGCCATCGTACCGCAGAGGTTGGCCGTCTCGCGCGAGTGTTGCAACAGGTTCTGCCCGTAGGACGAGCGGTATTTCATCTTGCCGATCAGGCGGATCAGTTCCGGGTGTAAGTTGTGAATGCCCAAGTCAATCGCCGTGCGTTTACCCACTTCGGCAATCTCCTCTTCGATCTGTTTTTGGACTTTGGTCACGACCTCCTCAATGCGCGCCGGGTGGATGCGGCCGTCTGTCACCAACTGGTGCAGAGCCAGCCGGGCGATCTCGCGACGCACGGGGTCGAAGCCGGAGAGGATGATCGCTTCCGGAGTATCGTCGACGATGATCTCCACGCCCGTGGCGGCCTCCAGAGCACGGATGTTGCGCCCCTCGCGGCCAATGATCCGCCCCTTGACTTCGTCGTTTTCGATGTTGAAGACCGTCACCGAGTTTTCGATCGCCGTCTCCGTTGCCACCCGCTGAATAGTGGTGACTACCACCTTTTTAGCCTCTTTGTTGGCCGTCAATTTGGCCTCTTCCATCACCTCGCTGACATAGGCCGCCGCATCGCTTTTGGCCTCCTCTTTCAGCGATTCGATCAACACGCCTTTGGCCTCGTCGACACTCATGCCGCTGATCTGTTCCAAGCGGGAGACCTGCTCCCTGAATTGGCGGTCAAGCTCCTCTTTTTTCACTTTCACCCCTTCCAACTGGGCTTCGAGGCGTTCCTTTTCTTTTTCAAAATCGCGGTCGCGTTTGGCGTTTTCCTCGGCGCGTTTGGTGTTCTCCTCGGCGCGCTGATTGAGCGCGCGCTCCCGCTCTTTGAGTTTGTTTTCGAGCTGTGAAATTTTTGCATTGCGCTCGCCGACCGTCTTATCGTGCTCGGATTTGAGCTGGATAAACCGCTCTTTGGCCTGCAAAATCTTCTCCTTTTTAATCATCTCGGCCTCAGCTTCGGCTTCCTTGATGATCGAACTGCGGCTTCGCTCGGTGGCTTTGAGCACAATAAAATAACTCGCCACAGCGGCAGCAATCACGCAGATCACGGCTATAATGATGATAATGGTTGTCGTCATAAATTTTAAAGGTTTATTTTAATAAAAAATGGTTTTCGTTGTTATTTTGGCCTTTTAGGAAGCCCAAAAAAAACCGCATTGAATTTCCTTTCAGATTTGACGAATCCTCGGATCGTCATGCACGGGGACTCCGCACACTCGCAAACGTCCAATGTCCTCCACAGAGAAACCGCGCCGAAACGCGGGTAAGGCCTGTTTTTGAAAAGGCGAGTACATCCCCGATGGTTTAAAATGTTAAGTTTCGCAAAGCTTAAAAGGAAATCAATGCGGGAGGCTTGATTTCTTTATCTGTATGTTAAAGAACGCTCGTTTTTATTCGGATTTCACCGCCCCGGGACGGCTATGCTCCTTGTTGTTTCTTCTGCGACAGGCTTATTGGCCTTTGGGGCGACGACCGGAGAGCCGGGCTTCGGGAATCGCGTCCAATTCCGCCTCGAATTTCCTCAGTTCATCGACCAGCGGCTCCAACTCCTCGCTGACCCCGGACTCGATGCCCACCAGCGCGGTTTGCAAGGCCGCCATGGCCAAGTAGTTCTCCATATCGGCGCTGTATCGCTTGGAGTACAGCGTCACCAACTCGTTGACCTCCTTGGCCGCCTTCCGGTAGCGCCACTCCTCGACCGGATCGATCGTCAACGGATACTCCCGACCGGCTATTTTCAGCGTTATTCTAAAGGTTCCTGCCATGTTCCTCTACCGATTCATCAGTGCAATACATTTGTCAACTTCCCGCAATAGCCGGTTGACTCGGTTGCGCGCCTCTTTGGAACCGCTGGAATTTCCTTCCATGCCCCGGGTCAATTCCAAAACCCGTACCCGCTGTTCCAATTCGGCCGCTTTTTGCTCCAAATCCTCTACCTTTTTCAGCGCCCTATCCCGCTCGGCCGTGCGTTTTTGCAGATCAGCTTTCAACTGATCGACAGCCGAGACGATCGACGATACCCGCCCGCGCAAACGGTCTATGATTATTTTCGGATCGTCCATAGATACGGAGCTTACTTTCTACAAAGGTACAAGATGTTCGCCAAATATAAAAATTTTTATTTCACGAAATTATTCAGGCACGGCATAGAGGTCGTAATCCTCGGCCTCGGTGATCCTTACCCGGCAAAAATCGCCGACCGGGAGCGGAGTTTCCGAGCGAACCAACACCTCCTGATCGACCTCGGGCGAATCGTACTGGGTGCGCCCGACCCAAAAATCGCCCTCGCGGCGGTCGATCATCACCCGTTCGAGGGCGCCGACCCGCCGGAGGTTGTTTTCGAGCGAAATGCGGTTTTGCAGGCGCATGAGCCTTTCGACCCGCTCCTGTTTCACGGCCTCGGGAACATCGTCCGCCAAGTGCCGGGCCGAATAGGTATCCTCCTCCTCGGAATAGGGAAATACGCCCAAGCGGTCGAAGCGGCAGGTTTCGACAAAAGCCAACAGCTCGCCGAAATCGGCCTCTGTCTCACCGGGGTAGCCGGTCAGCAGGGTCGTTCGGATGGCCAAGTCCGGCACCCGGCGGCGCAACTCGTCGATCAGCGCAAAGGTCTGCTCCCGGGTGATGCCCCGGCGCATGGCCCGAAGCTGGTTGTCGCTGATGTGCTGGAAGGGGATGTCGATGTATTTGCACAGCTTCGGTTCCCTGGCCAGCACCTCGATCACCTCCTGCGGAAAATGAGCCGGATAGGTATAATGCAGGCGCACCCACTCGATACCTGCGATCGCGCAAAGCCCCCGCAACAGCTCGGCCAGCCGGTTTTCGCCGTACAAATCGGTGCCGTAAGCGGTCGTATCCTGCGCGATGACGATCAACTCCCGAACCCCTTTTTGTGCCATGAGTTCCGCCTCGGCCAAGAGTTCCTCCATCGGCACCGAGCGGTGTTTGCCGCGAATCAGCGGAATGGCGCAATAGCCGCATCCCCGGTTGCACCCCTCCGAGACCTTCAAATAGGCGTAATGGCCGGGGGTGGTCAGGTGGCGGCGGGTCGCCAGCGCTGGATCATAAATCCCGCCGAGGGCCTCGACGAGTGTCTGCCAATCGTTGACCCCAAAGATGCCGTCGGCCTCGGGAATCTCCTCGGCCAACTCCCTGCCGTACCGTTCGCCCAAGCACCCCACGACATAGAGCCTGTCGATCTGCCCCGCCTCCTTAGCGCGGACAAAATCCAACACCGTGTTCACCGACTCCTCCTTGGCATCGCCGATAAAACCGCACGTATTAACAATCACCGTCCGGGCCGAAGCCTCGTTCGAATCCGCCTCAACAGCAAAACCCGAAGCCTCCAACTGAGCCATTAAATGCTCCGAATCCACCGTATTTTTCGAGCACCCGAGGGTCACCACGTTGATTTTTGCTCTCTTTTTCATTCTTTTATCAGTCTTTAATTGCAACTTTTGCCGCCTCTAACTGCCGCTTTTAGAAAGCGGCGCAAATCGCAACTTTTTGAAAAAAGTTGCATCAAAAACTTTTGTGCTTGGGCTTGCAGGGCGACCATTCCTTTCGGAAACTTCGTCTTATTTTTCCTGTCCCCTGCCCTCCAAGCGAGCTTGGGGCGGGACATGAAAAACAAGACGCATTCGCCCGAGAGGCGAATGTGATCGCCCTGAAAACAGAAGCTGAGACAGTTTAGTATGGTTTCAAATCTATGTGGAAATATGACCAGCAATACAAGGAATTTTGGGATTTTTTTTAGCTTTGTGATGATAAGTAATTTTTCGACTTAATTAATAACAGAAAAAATGAAGGTGAAAATAGTTCTTACATTGGCGGCTCTTTGCCTGCTTGCCGGTTGTGGTCAGACAGCGGATTCTCTCGGTGAAGTAATTGAATACGAAGATGTTAATACGTATGACAAAACCGTTGTCAGCTTGACTCCCGTTGCGTTGGACGAAGTCTTGATGATGCCACGCAAACTGTGGGTGCAGGATTCTACGCTGATTGTTTACGATGAGGGTCGTTCCGAAAATGGCGTTCTCAGAGGGTACGATTTACCCTCGGGACAGCTCTCTTTTCACGATATTCTTATCGGCAACGGGCCTGCAGAGTATCTTTTACCGCAATTCATGGAGATAGGAGACCATCTGTTGGCCTATTCGGTCACCGGACGATCGGAACTGCTTTCTGTTGATGAGAACGAAAACGGAAAAAAATTGTCACGGGTTGAACAACAGGCCTTAAGCGATGAACAATTGTATTTCAGCAACTACCTGTTTCCCGTCAACGACACGTTGGTCGTAGCCAATCAAGGGGGCGAATCTCAATTTACGGTTTATAATCCACAAACTGATAGTATTTGGTATTTTAACAATTTCCCCAAAAAATATTCCGTATCGGATTTTGTGCTTAACACCGCTGTTTTCGATGCATTTTACGTCATGGGCGAGAATCGGCGGATTGTTGTTGCTTATAAATATTATCCGATTGTTGATGTTGTGGATCCATTGAATCGCTTTGCAACCCAACGGATTGTCTTCAACAATCAGTTCCAAAATCAATTCAAGGTGATTGATGAGGCCAATGTGGAGTTCATTGACCCGAAATGGCAATACACCTTTACCCACTGCAACAGCCGCTATTTTTATGCCCTCTACCAAAATAGCGACCGGGAAACGCTGAGAGACAACCGGCAAACCTCCGAAATCCATCAATTTTCCTGGGACGGAACCTTTGTTGGCCGCTGGGTGACCGACCGACCCCTTTATAATTTTACGGTCTCGGCCGATGACAAATACCTGTATGGACTCAGTTTCGACGAGGAGTCAGAACCAATTGTTCTCCGGGGAGCGTTATAGTGCGGGAAGAACACAAAAAAGACGAGAGACGAAAGGCAGGCGGGTTTTTAAAAATCCTCAAAAAATGCCTATCTTTGGAACAAACTTTAGGTGATGAAAAAAATCCTCTTGG
>JAISHQ010000061.1 GCA_031262465.1 Rikenellaceae bacterium | reverse complement strand
TTGACCACAAAATAGTCGCCGTAATCGTACAGCAACCGGAAACTGTGCAGGTAATCCGCCGCCGCCCGGTCGTTGGGCGTGGCGGTGTTTTTGCCGAGGTTGACCCCCACGACCACCCGCCGGTTTTTGCGTTGGAGCTGACAGAACATCGCCTCCGCCCCGTTGTTGTTGAAGCCCATGCGGTTAATCAGCGCATTGTCGCGCGTTAGGCGGAAGAGGCGCTGTTTGGGATTGCCCGGTTGCCCTTTGGGGGTGACGGTGCCGGTCTCAATAAAGCCGAAACCAAAGCCGGCCAGCTCGTTATAGATCGCCCCGTTTTTATCGAATCCGGCGGCCAGCCCGATCGGGTTGGCAAATTTCAGCCCGAAGACTTCGCGCTCCAGTGACGGATGTTTCACCGTAAAACACGCCCGCAACAGGGCGTTGAAGCCCGGAATCCAGCGACCGACCTTTAGTCCGAAAACAATCAGGTGGTGAATGGTTTCCGGCTTGAGCAGAAACAAAATCGGCCGAAAAAGATGCTTGTACATGGTACTTAAGCAGTTAAAGTATTATAATATCAAAAGGACAGTTTTAACGTCCCTGCTGTAAATGTAGTCCATTTGTCATTGGATGAATCATGGCTATAATCCACAAACTCCACGTCTTCCAAAAATGAAATTTCTATCCTTTCGTTTTTTCGATCTATCCGAATAGCTTCGATGGGATAATCATACGTATCACAGGTTTCACAAGGCTTATAAACACCCCAATCACCGATTTTCACGCATTGCCCATCTTTCAGATAAAAGGCTTTAAATGTCGGATAAAATTCATGTTCGATTTTCCATAGAACAACACAAGAACGATCTTGTTCCGACTGAAAACTATAAAGCAATGAGCTGTGCTGAATATCGGCATAATCCATCGAATCAAGAATCTGTTTCGCTTCATTTTCATGTGAATACAACAAGGTTAGATCAAACCTATCCTTGTCAGCGACGAAAAAGAAACAATCCTTTTCAGTGACGCAATAGCTTTCATCCCATGCCGTAGAAAAGAATTTCTGAAGTTTGAACTCCGAATCCTTTTCATTACAGGAAATCAGAAGAAGCAAAAACAAAAGGTTACATACTCGTTTCATAAATTCCCCTGAATTAAGTAATGGAGAAAAATTAGCGATCCATTTTTCGACTTTACGTTACTTAAAGTAACTACTTCGCAAAAGTACGGATTATTTTCGGGTTTAGAAAAATCGTCCCTCCACGACAGGAGGATCAAAGGAACGGGAAAAAAACTATATTTGCAGAATAAGAATCACCAACCATGATCCAAAAATTCTACAAATACCACGGCGCAGGCAACGATTTTGTCCTGATGGACTCTCGCGAGGGCGGCCTGCAACTGACCTCGAAGCAGATCGCCACCCTGTGCGACCGCCGTTTTGCCATTGGGGCAGACGGGTTTATGTCGCTGGAAAACGATCCACAGGGCACCGAATTTTATATGCGTTATTACAACGCAGACGGCTCACAGGTGGCCATGTGCGGCAACGGCGGGCGTTGCATTGCCCTCTTTGCGCACCATTTGGGCATCGGCGGTCGGCTAAAAACCTTTCGTGGCATGGACGGCCTGCACACCGCCGAAATCCTCGAAACCCAAGGGAACGCCGGGCGTGTACGCATTCAGATGATCGACGTTCCGGGGCTTGAACGCCATTCCGACTACCTGTTTTTGAACACGGGAGTTCCTCATTATGTGGCCTTTACCGATCGGGTCGACGGGGTGGATGTGGTGGCCGAAGGGCGTAAAATCCGCCACGCCGAAGCCTTTGCCTCGCGGGGAGGCACCAACGTCAATTTTGTAGAGACCCTGCCGGACGGGAGCTTGAAAATTCGCACGTATGAACGCGGTGTGGAGAACGAAACGCTCGCCTGCGGTACCGGAGCCACAGCGGCGGCCATTGCCGCCGGGGTATTGCACGATCCTGACCAAAAGGCCTTTACGGTTCATGCCCGAGGCGGCGATCTGCGGGTGACGTTTGAAAAGGGCGCAGACGGAGGATTTCAAAATATCTTCCTCGAAGGCTCTGCGGTAAAGGTCTTTGCGTGTGAATTGAATTTGGATGAAATTTTTTCCGAATAGGTGGTATCGGATTCAAAAAAAATTCCTAAACTTGTAATATAAACGAAAGAACGCTAACCAACACTATTTTCTTTCAGTTACACACTCATGAAATCAACAGGGAATCTCCGCAGTTCTGGCCATTTTGGCGCGGAGGAGGTGTCGCACAAAGCGACCAAATTACCGCCTTTGAAAAAAAGCGGCAAGGAGAGGCATTCGCTCTACCGGGAGCTTGACCAAGCGGATGAGGACGACGATCTCCGCCTGCTGAACAAGCGCGAATCGGCACTCGACTATTACGACGACGAGGACACCGAGGAGCTGTGGGACGACGAAGACACTGAAGATCAGTGGGAAGAGGAGGACGAAGACGACGCCGACGACCTGAGTGAAGATTGGGCCGACGAGGAGGACGAATCGTGGAACGACGAAGACGGCGAAACCGACGACTGGAAAGAATAAGGGCTTGTTTGAAATTTTTGGCTGTGCACAAATAATAATGTAGCACAGCCTGACGTTATATTCAAGAAACAGAGTGATTAATACCGCTCAACTGAGGGTCACTCGAAACAGTTTCTTCATACGCTTGGGCCGGACATTGAGGGGGAATGTCCGGCCTTTTTTGTGGCCGAGCCGATTATAATAGACTCCAAGCCATTACGCCAAGAACTTCAACGCTCCATAAGCCATTAGTTCAATGCCATAGCCAATAGCCTCTTCGTTGGGGGCGAAGGTCGATGAGTGCAGTCGTCCCGGCGCGCGTTCATCGGCAAAGGCGACCCCCAAGCGGTAGAAGACCGAAGGGAAACGCTGGGTGTAGAAGCCGAAATCCTCGGCGGTCATCCGCATCGGCAGTTCCAGCACGTTTTCTGCGCCCACCATCTCTTCGGCCACGGCGCGCATCGTCCGGGTGGTTTCGATGTCGTTAATCACCGCCGGGAAGCCGTTTTTGATGTCGATTTCGGCTGTCACCCCGTGCGCCTGACAGACTCCCCGAATCACCTCGGCGATCCGCTCTTTGGCTCGGGTGCGCCACGCCTCGTCCATGGTGCGGAGCGTTCCGGCCACAGTGACCTGCGCCGGGATCACGTTGGTCGCTCCGTCGGCAATGACCCGCCCGAACGAGAGCACGGTCGGGATCGAGGGAGGGGCGTTGCGGCTCACGATTTCCTGCAACGAGGTGAGTATCTGCGCCGTGGCGACCACCGGGTCGGTCAGCGTCTCGGGCAGGCCGCCGTGGCCGCCGGTGCCGTTGACCGTAAAATGAACCTCGTCGCCCGAGGCCATGTATTTCCCCTCACGGAAGCCGAATTTACCTGTTTCGATCTCAGGGTCAACGTGTTGCCCGATAAAGGCAATGGGGTCGATGCCGTCGAAAACGCCCTCGGCCAAGACCAGCGAGGCCCCGCCGGGGTGACGCTCTTCGCCGGGTTGAAACAAGCCCAAAACCGTCCCGGAGAACTCCCCCTTGAGGCGGTTGAGCACGATCAACGCGCCCAATAGGCAGGTGGCGTGGATGTCGTGGCCACAGGCGTGCATCGTCCCCGGATTTTCGGAGGCATAATCCAGCCCCGTCTCCTCTTCGAGGGGCAGCGCGTCGATGTCGGCGCGCAAGACGACAGGCCGCGTCGAGGGTTCTGCCCCGTCGATACGAGCCAACAGGCCGGTGCCGGCGACCCGTGTATAAGGTATCCCGTGCCGATCGAGCTGGGCGGCGATGCGCTCACAGGTGGCCTGTTCGGCAAACGAAAGCTCGGGATAGCGGTGAAGTTCTCGCCGAAAGGCGATCATTTGCGGCTCGATTTCGGTGACCAACCGGTGTATGCTATTTTTTTCCATGTTTTTTACTCATTTTGACCCCCTTGGGGTGATGGCTCAAAAATACGGATTTCTTTGTTATAATTTTAGTAAAACGACCTCATTTTATCGGCTTTTTTTCGTACTTTTGTTGGTTGTAAAATGTGTTTATAAAAAAACGAAATGTCAGAAACCATTGGAGAGAAGATCATCAAGATCAATATCGAGGAGGAGATGAAGAAATCCTACATCGACTATTCGATGTCGGTCATTGTGTCCCGTGCCCTGCCCGATGTGCGCGACGGCCTCAAGCCGGTGCATCGGCGTGTGCTTTTCGGGATGTACTCCGAACTGAACCTCTACTCGGATAAACCCTATAAGAAATCGGCTCGTATCGTGGGGGATGTGATGGGTAAATTCCACCCACACGGCGACAGCTCGGTCTATTATGCCATGGTGCGTATGGCCCAGGAGTGGTCGTTGCGCTATCCGTTGGTCGATGGGCAGGGTAACTTCGGCTCGGTCGACGGCGACAGTCCGGCGGCCATGCGTTACACCGAAGCCCGCCTGCGGAAGATCGCCGAGGATACGCTGGTCGACATCGAAAAAGAGACGGTCGACTTTACCCTCAATTTCGACGATACCATCCCGGAACCCACCGTGCTTCCGACCAAAATCCCGATGCTGTTGCTCAACGGCGCGTCGGGGATCGCCGTGGGGATGGCCACCAATATGCCGCCGCACAACCTTTCGGAGGTGGTCGACGGCATTTGCGCCTACATCGACAACCCGGAGATCGACGTTCCGGGGCTGATGCAGTACATCAAAGCACCGGACTTCCCCACGGGCGGCATTATCTATGGCTATCAGGGGGTAAGGGATGCTTTTGAGACCGGAAACGGGCGCATCGTCATCCGCTCGAAGACCGAAATCGAATACACCCACTCTGGCCGGGAGTGCATTGTGGTCACCGAGATTCCCTATGCCGTCAACAAGTCGGAGATGATTAAAAAGATCGCCGACCTGATTAACGAGAAGAAGATCGAAGGCATTTCCTACATCAACGACGAGTCCGACCGCAACGGGATGCGGATCGTGATGATCCTCAAACACGACGCCGTGGCCAGTGTGGTGCTCAACACGCTCTACAAATACACCCCGCTTCAATCGTCGTTCTCGGTCAACAACATCGCGCTGGTCGACGGTCGGCCGCAAACGTTGAATCTGAAAGACATGATCCACCACTTTGTCAAACACCGTTTCGATGTGGTGGTTCGCCGGGCGCGGTACGACCTCTCTCAGGCCGAAAAGCGCGCTCATATCTTGGAGGGGCTGTTGATCGCGCTGGATCACATCGACGAAATCATCTCGATCATTCGCTCTTCGTCGACGCCGGATGAGGCCAAGGCTTCGCTGGTTGAACGCTTCGGACTGAGCGACATACAGGCTCAGGCGATCATTGATATGCGTCTGCGGGCGTTGACCGGGCTGGAACGCGACAAGATCAAGGCCGAATACGACGAGCTGATGAAGAAGATCGACTACCTGCGTCGCCTGTTGGAGGACGAGGCCATGCAACGGCAAGTGGTCAAGGACGAGATGCTCGACATGAAGCAAAAATACGGCGACGAGCGTCGGACAGAGATCGTCTTCGCCGCCGAAGAGTTCAACCCCGAAGATTTCTACGCCGACGACGAAATGGTTATCACCATTTCGCACATGGGCTACATCAAACGCACGCCGCTCACCGAATACCGGACACAAAATCGCGGCGGGGTGGGCATGAAAGGGAGTGCCACCCGCGACGAGGACTTTATCGAACACCTCTACGTGGCCACCATGCACAACACCATGCTCTTCTTCACCGAAAAGGGGCGTTGCTATTGGCTCAAGGTCTACAACATACCCGAAGGTGCCCGCGCCTCGAAGGGGAGGGCGATCCAAAACGTCATCCAAATCGAGCCGGACGACCGGGTACGCGCCTACATTAATGTAAAGGGGCTGACCGATCCGGAGTATGTGAACAACAACTTCATCATCATGGCCACCCGGAGCGGGATCATCAAGAAAACCAGCTTGGAGGCCTATTCGCGCCCCCGCACCAATGGGGTCAACGCCATCACAATCAAAGAGGGCGACCAATTGGTCGATGCCCGGCTGACCAGCGGCCACGCCGAGGTGATCTTGGCCGGTCGCGAGGGCAAGGCGATCCGTTTCAACGAGGAGGGCGTTCGCCCGATCGGACGGGTGGCCGCCGGTGTTCGCGGGATCACGCTCGAAGGCGACAACGAGGTGATCGGCATGATCTGCATCGAACCCGACCAAAATCGCGATATTTTGGTCGTTTCGGAGCACGGTTACGGCAAACGATCGGACTTGGAAGATTACCGAACAACAAATCGCGGCGGAAAAGGGGTGAAAACCTTGCAAGTTACAGAAAAAACCGGTAAACTTGTAGCAATTCAGGCGGTCAACGACGAGTGCGATCTGATGATTATCAACAAGTCGGGGGTTGCCATTCGGATGTCAGTGGCCGATTTGCGCATCATGGGGCGCGCCACACAAGGGGTTCGCCTGATTAACCTGCGCGACGGCGATTCGATCGCTTCGGTGACGGCTATCCCGAAAGCCGAAGAAGAACAGACGGAAGAAGTTGTTGTGGAAGAGAGCGGACAAACAACCGATGCCATTCCGAAAACTGAAGAAGAGCAGACGGAACAATAATAATTTTAACAAGCATACAATCATGAAAAAACTAACGATGTTTCTCCTTGCCGCGCTGACGCTTTCGTCTGCGGCAACCGCTCAAGCATTCAAGTTGGATGTCGATGGCAACAAGAAAAAAATTGCCTCCTCGGATGCAGACATTCAGAATGCCAAGAAAAACGCCAAAGCCGGTACGTGGGAGACGCGCGGCAAGGTCTACTACAATGCCGAAATTGCCCCGATAGGGCCTCTTTATCTCGGGATGGACCCCACGACGGCCACCCTGTTGCTCGGCAATCCCTCAGAACGGCGCACCGAAACCACCGCTCAGGGCGAGTTCAACGTGTCGGTCTACCCCCATTTCGACCTTTACTTCGCCAATAATCAGCTGATGTACTGGAAACAGAAAACCGTTATTGCTGAAAACGGCTTGGATGTCGCTTTCGAGGCCTATACCAAAGCGGCCGAACTCGATCCCAAACTGGCTCCTAAGGTAAAACCCGAAATTCTGAAGTTAGTCGACCAATACAAACAAAAGGGGAATAACGCCTATGGTGCCGGTGATTTTGCCGATGCCGCGTTGAATTTCGCCAAAGCTTATGACTTCTCGATCAGCCCGTTGGTGGCTGCTCCGGACAGTATGTCGGCCTTCAACGCAGGGTACCTCTACACCGTTTCGCAAGATTATGAATTGGCGTTGAAATACCTCGACCAAGCGCTGGCATTGGGCTATTACGGCAACGAGGGCGACCTCTATTATTACCGCTATGTCGCCTATTACACGGGTCTCAAAGATATGGAAAAGGCCGAACAGTCGCTGAAGGATGGGATTCAAAAATTCCCCGCCAACAGCCAGCTGATCGGAGAACTCATCACTTTCTACACCAATACCGGACAGGATGCCAGCCAAATGATCCCGATGGTCGAAGAGGCAT
This sequence comes from Rikenellaceae bacterium, assembly GCA_031262465.1. Classification (GTDB taxonomy): domain Bacteria; phylum Bacteroidota; class Bacteroidia; order Bacteroidales; family Rikenellaceae; genus JAJQAW01. The sequence goes on along the minus strand of JAISHQ010000061.1, from coordinate 3,203 downwards.
TGCAACGCGATCCGGATAACCATGTTTTCTATTTCGGGCTGGGGCTGATCTACACCCGCTTGGGTGATTTCGACAAGGCGATCGAATCGTTTAAAAAGGCCTCCGAACTCGATTCGCAAGATTTCTCGTCGGCCTACAACGTAGGGTTGACCTACCTGAGCAAAGCCGATGCTATGTTGCCCGAAATCAACTCCATTCCGGTGAACGAACAGGCACTGTATAATGAGAAGATGGGCGAATTTAACGCGCTCTACAAAGAGGCGATCCCTTTCTTTGAAAAAGCCCATGCCCTGAACTCGACCGAACCGATAACCATCGAATTGTTGCGGAGCATCTATTTCCGCTTCCGCGACGAAAGCCCGGAAATGATGGCGAATTACGAAAAATTCAACGCGATGATGTAAACCGCACATCATCATACCTTCCTACGACCAAAGGCTCCCGGTGGGGAGCCTTTGGTCTGTTTAAGCCCTTTAACAATTATAAATTATGAATTATGAATTATTTGTCTTTGCTCGGCCATCCTTTTTTACGTGGCGAAACCCCAATTCATAATTCATAATTCATAATTCATAATTACCTTTGTGGGGTAGTAAAATAACAAAGCTATGGTAACAAAACTGAGTGTCAATATCAATAAAATCGCGACTCTGCGCAATGCGCGGGGGGGTGATGTGCCCAATGTGGTTCAGGTGGCGATCGACTGCCAGCGTTTTGGGGCGGACGGAATCACGGTGCATCCGCGTCCGGACGAGCGTCACATCCGCTATCAGGATGTGCGGGAGTTGCGTCCGGTGGTGACCACCGAGTTCAATATCGAGGGCAACCCCACTCCGGAGTTTATCCGCCTGGTGACCGAAAACCGCCCCGAGCAGGTCACGTTGGTGCCCGACTCGCACGATGCGATCACCTCGAACGCCGGGTGGAACACCGTGCAGAACAAGGCCTTCCTGCAGGAGGTGACCGACGAATTTCACCGCTATGGCATCCGGGTCTCGATTTTTGTCGACCCCGTGATGGAGATGGTGACCAACGCGGCCGAATGCGGTGCCGATAGGGTCGAACTCTACACAGAGCCTTATGCCGCGCTCTTCCCGCACGACTGCCTGGCGGCTGTCGACCCCTTTATCGCCGCCGCGCTGGAGGCCCGCCGGGTGGGTCTCGGCCTGAACGGCGGCCACGACCTGAATCGGGAAAACTTGCGCTATTTCGCCCAACAAGTTCCGGGGCTGTTGGAGGTCTCGATCGGCCACGCGCTGATCGCCGACGCCCTCTATTTGGGGCTGGAGAATACGATTAATTTATACAAACGAGAGTTAGCCTCCGTTTAAAAACCCAGCATAATGAGACTCAAAATCCTTTTAAGTATAGCTCTGACTGCTTGTTGCCTATCGTGTTCCTCGAAATCGGACAAACTGATCGTTGCGGATATTGTCTCGTTCGATCGTTTCAATACAGAGGTCGACAAAACAGCCCATGCGACTACCCTATCTGCTATGGGAGTATTTTCTATTGCCATAGACCGCAACATTCTCGTGGCTATTACATCCAACCCCGCTTCGATCATTTCCTTGATAGACCTCGATCATGAAAATACGGTTCTTGAATTTTGCAGTAGGGGTAGAGGGCCTTTGGAGTATCTGAGTCTAAACACCAGCAAACAATTCGAGGAAAGGAATGGACATTCGTGCTTATGGACGTATGATAGGGATAAGGAATATAGTCAATTAATTGATATAACAGGCTCTGTTAAAGAACAAAAACTTGTCGTTGTAGAGTCATGGGAAATGAGTAACGATTATGGAGTGAGTAATAATTATAGACAAAACAACGGCATACTTGTTTTACCTGAAAGTGAACGGTTTGTTAAATTCCCGGTGACTTATCAAGATGCCCGCGATAATCTTTTCTTCTCTCCAAAGTATGTGTACTTTTCCCCCAATAATGAGGCGATGAAAGAGTTGGAGTTTTATAATGAGGAAGAGTTCTCTCTGTCAAGCTCAGATTTTGTTAATGCCAAGGTATTAATCGCTGATGGTAGCATAAGGATTAAACCCGACAGAACAAAAGCCATAGATGCTTATTATCATGCCGACCACCTCAATTTCCTCGACTTGGTTAAGAACAATGGGTTTTCGATGAGTTACTCCAAGGGATTGACGGCGGATGAATTGGCCTCAATGCCTTTCCAAGAAATGCAAAAAAAGTATGTTAGGGTGTATGTAGATGCCGCTGTAACCGACTCTCACGTATTTGCCCTTTATTCGGGCAAACCCGAAGCAGAAGAGCCGACAACCGTGTCGGATGTTCATTCTGCCGTAAGAATATTCGATTGGGATGGCAATCCGTTGGCGTTGGTCAATCTCGACAGAGAATTAATAAGCATCGCCTATGACCAACGGACAAAAAGATTATATGGCCTCGACCCGGAGGAGAATATAGTTTATTACGAATTGAATGATGTGATATAAAGAGCTGAACTCTTAGCCCCTGTAAAATAAAATGAAACTCCCCCAAGCCCTTACTCTTCCGATCTTCGAGACCATCGGCCAGCTGGCCGACGAGAGCGGCCTGTCGGCCTTTGTGATCGGGGGTTATGTGCGCGACTATTTCCTGCACCGCCCCTCGACCGACATCGACGTGGTGGTCGTGGGCAGTGGCATCGCGCTGGCCGAAAAGTTGGCTCGCCGGTTGCACACCGGGGTGACGGTTTTCAAGACCTTCGGTACGGCGATGGTGCGCGCAGGCGATATGGAGATCGAATTTGTCGGCGCGCGCAAGGAGTCGTACCGCTCCGACTCGCGCAAACCCACCGTCGAGGCGGGCACGATCGAAGACGACCAACTTCGGCGCGATTTTACGATCAACGCCATGGCCTTGGGGCTGAACCGGGAGAATTTCGGGGAGTTGGTCGACCCGTTTGGCGGCATCCGCGATTTGGATGCGCTCTTGATCCGAACGCCGTGCGACCCGGACATCACTTTTTCCGACGACCCCCTGCGGATGATCCGGGCGGTACGCTTTGCCACGCAGTTGGGCTTCGACATTGACCCCGAAACGTTCGAGGCCATCACGCGCAACCGCGAGCGCATCGCCATTGTCTCCAAGGAGCGGGTGACGGTCGAACTGAACAAAATCATGCTCTCGCCCCGCCCCTCGATCGGGTGGGAACTCCTCGATAAAACCGGCCTGCTGACGCTGAT
>JAISHQ010000057.1 GCA_031262465.1 Rikenellaceae bacterium | reverse complement strand
ACCCACGACCTGTCGCAGACCCTCCCGCTGGCCGATAGGCTTTGGCTCATGGAAAAAGGCCGAGGGATGATCGCCGGGCCGACCGAGGATTTGATCGCGCAAGGCCAAGTCGAACGGGTCTTCTCCCGCGACGGCATCACCTTCGACCCGCGCCGCCTCTGACTGCTCTTTTCAGCCTTTAACTGCCGCTTTTAGAAAGCGGCGCAAATCGTCGCCTTTTGTAAAAGGCGACACCGAAAACTTTTGGGCACCGGGCTTGCAGGGCGACCATCTCTCCGAGACTACATCTTATTTTCCATGTCCCCCTGCCCTCCAAGCGAGCTTGGGGCGGGACATGAAAAACAAGACGCATTCGCCCGAGGGGCGAATGCGATCGTCCTGAAAACACATTCTACAACAGTGTGTTATGATTTCAAACCTTCCGCTGAAAAGATTTCTCTCTAAAAGCCGAAAGGGGATGCCCATATTTTGGGTATCCCCTTTCGGTTCAAATGCAGGATTTTATTTCCTGAAAACTAAGCCTAAATTCTTGATTGTGTTGTAGACCAACATTGGATCTGGAAGCAAACCTACAGGGGTCCCTGTCACATAATCAATCCAACCTAATAGGGCGACACAGACGTTTGTCATGCCCTCCACTCTTTGCGGATTGCAAAGCATTCCGCAGATTAATAACACTGTTCTCATAGTGATTTCTCAACGGGGGTAATTCAACCGCATAACGCATGCGGTGAGGCTCCGTTAGTTCGTTGAAATCACTAATGCGCCATGCAACCATAGGTTTTGAATGCACGGGCATTTGAATCATGTATGAATCTTTTGAGAACAATGTTTTTTGTTTTAAAAATTAATAGTTAAAAAATCAATCTCCTGTAAAGGGAATTTATCCCAAATTTTTCTATCAATAATTATGCCGAAAATCCCTTAGCTCGTAAAAAATTCAGCGCGGGGCAAATTAAGGGGAACTGAAATGAGTTGAGTTTTCAGGGCGAAAACATTCATTCTGCAGGAGGTGAATGCCTCTTGTTTGGGATGCCCCTGCCCAAGCTCGCTTGGGGGCAAGGGGGCATCCGGAACAAGAGGATTCTTCCCGCAAGGGAATTTTCGTCCTGCCAGCCCAAGCACAAAAGTTTTTGGTGTCGCTTTTTTCAAAAAGCGACGATGGTTCTTTAAGAACAGTCGGAGAACAGTAAAAAAATGTAACTTTACACCATGAATATCCTGATTGCAGACAGTGGGTCGACCAAGACGCAGTGGGCGTTGGTGTCGGCGGATGGCGGGTGTGTTGCTCGGACGACGGGTGGGATCAACCCGGTGCATACCCCTGTTGGGGAGGTTGAGGCGCTGTTACAGAGCGAGTTCGCCGCTGAGCGCGGGCGTGTCGATGCCGTTCGTTTTTACGGTGCGGGGTGCCTGCCGTCGACTTGCGGGGCGATGACCGGGGTGCTGAGCCGCTTTTTCGGGACGGACGATGTTACCGTGGAGAGCGACCTCTTGGGCGCGCTCCGGGGGGTGTTGGGCGACCGCCCGGGCGTGGGGTGTATCTTAGGGACGGGGTCGAACTCCGCCTTGTATGACGGGCGACAAGTCGTGAAACACATCCCCCCGCTGGGCTATCTGCTTGGCGATGAGGGTAGTGGAGCTGATTTAGGACGGCGACTGATCGGCAACCTGCTGAAAGGGCTTTTGCCGGAGGAGCTAACGGCGGCGTTTTGGCAGACATACCCGTTGGGGTACGAGGAGATCATCGAGGCCGTCTATCGCAAGCCGGGTGCGAACCGTTTTTTGGCTCAATTTGCGCCATTTCTGTGCAAATACATCGACCACCCCGCCGCGCGGTCGATTGTCGACGAGGCTTTTGTGGCTTTTGTTGAGCGAAACCTGTTGGCTTACGACGGCATTCGCCAATTGCCCGTGTCGTTCACCGGGAGCATCGCCTTTTATTTCGAGACCTCGCTTCGCCGCGTGTTAGAACGATACGGCCTTGCCCTCGGCACGGTCGAACAGTCGCCCCTGCCGGGATTAATTCAATACCATACAAATAAGATAATTACACCATGATAAAAACCACCGAACAGGCCTCGGGTTACGACCATTTGGAACAACGCTCCGTGCCGGAGCTGTTGCGGGCGATTAATGCCGAGGACGCGAAGGTGTCCGGAGCGGTACACGAGGCTCTCCCGGCTATCGAACGGCTTGTGGAACAGATCGTTCCCCGAATGCGGCGGGGAGGCCGTTTGTTTTACATCGGCGCGGGCACGAGTGGACGCTTAGGGATATTGGATGCCTCGGAGATGCCGCCGACATACGGAGTGCCCGCCACGTGGGTCATCGGGCTGATCGCCGGGGGCGACGGGGCGATCCGCCGTGCGGTCGAAGGGGCGGAGGACGACGAACAGGGCGCGTGGCGCGACATGGCTTCTTACTCGCCGACCCCGGACGACACCCTGATCGGCATCGCCGCATCGGGAACCACGCCTTATGTGATTGGCGGGTTGCGACAGGCGCGGCAGGCGGGGCTATTGACCGGCTCAATCACCTGTAACACAGGTTCTCCGGTGGCCAGCGAGGCCGAATACTCCGTCGAGGTGGTGGTCGGACCCGAGTTTGTGACCGGAAGCACCCGGATGAAGGCCGGCACGGCACAGAAAATGGTGCTCAACATGGTTTCGACCACCCTCATGATCCAATTGGGGCGGGTGAGCGGCAACCGGATGGTGTATATGCAACCGACCAACCAAAAACTGATCGACCGCGGAACCCGCATGATCCTCGCCGCCCGCGATGTCTCGCCCGAGCAAGCCCGGGAGTTGCTCCTGCGCCACGGATCGGTGCAAAAAGCATTGGAGTGGCTCGACCAAAATAACGGGAACTCCTAATTTTACATCCGAAACCGCATTCGCCATTGGGGATGGCCGGTTTCGGGGTCGATGGACTCGCCGATGATGCGGAAACCCTGTCGCTCGTAGAAAGCGACCGAAGCGGGGTTCTCCTGATAGACCGAAAGTTCGATCTTCGGCTCTTTCTCCTTTGCTTTTTCCAGCAATTGAAATCCGATGCCCTCGCCCTGCCGACCGGGTTCGACAAAAAGCGCCTCCACATAGTGGTCTTTCAGCGCCAAAAAGCCAACCACCTCGCCGCTCAGGTCGTCGTCGTAGACCCACACCCGCGACGTGGGCAGGTATTCCCGGCGCATCGCCTGCTCTTTGCTCTCCCAAAAACCGGGTTCCACAAAGTCGTGCGCCAACTTCGACGCATCGAGCCATATCCGAATGACGGCATCTTCGTCCGCCGGGGTAAACATCCGTATCATCGCTGTTCGTTTTATACGATAAAAGTACAATGATTTCGTCAAAAAAACAAGCGGGCGGAATGGGTTTTCAGGGAGAAATATTCCCACAGAGAGTTTGAAGTCGAACTCCAAAGAAACTAAAGTGAATTGTATTTTCAGGGCGAAAACATTCACTCCGCAGGAGGTGAATGCCTCTTGTTTTGGATGCCCCTGCTCAAGTTTACTTGAAAGCAAGGGGGCATCCGGAACAAGAGGGTTGTTCCCGCAGGAAATTTTCGCCCTGCAAAGACAAGCAGAAAAGTTTTCGGTGTCGCCTTTTACAAAAGGCGACGATTTGCGCCGCTTTCTAAAAGCGGCAGTTCGAGGCGGAAAAGAACCGTTTACTCAGCGGGAGCCGGGGCAACCCCGTTCATGGTGACGTTCACCACGTTGCCGGCTTGGAGGAGCTGACCAGCGAAGTCGCGGATCTCCTGCGGGGTCATGGCGTTGACGGTCTCGAAGTACCCGGACAGGTGATCTTGCCCGTTGAGGTAATAGGTGTTCAGCTGCTGCATCCAATAGCCGTTTTGTTGCCGGTTTTCGGCCTCGGTTTTGAGCATATACTCCCGGATTTTTTGGAAATCGGCTTCGCTCGGCCCCTCGGCGGCTAATTTTTCAATCTCTTGGACAATGAGCTGACCCAACCGCTCGTACTGCTCGGCGTTGGTCTCGATCGAGACCACGATCACCTCCCGTCCGCTGGCGGGCGAGATGCTTCCGCTGACCTGCGGACTGTATGTCCCCCCTTCGTCCTCGCGCAGGGTCTCGAAATAGCGGCTGAATAGGACTTGCCACAGGGCATCCATCAACACGCTGTTTTTCAGGTTGGGTTCTATGCGATCGGAAAAGATGTATGTCATGGTCACCTTGGGCGATTCGACCGTCTTCTCGAAAAAGTTGGTTTTCCGACCCCGGACGGGCAGGATCGGCTCTCCGGCACGTTCGTGGCTCTGGGTGGCCGGGAGCGAGGCGATGTATTGTTCGACCAACGGCCTGAGCGTGGCGGTGTCGACATTGCCCACAAAGAGGAAGGTAAAGTCAGAGGCATCGGCAAAACGTGCCCGGAACAGCTCCAGCGCGCTATCATAGTCCAACGCTTCGACTTCGGCCGCCGTGGGGTTTTTCCGGCGCGGATTTCGGTCGTAAAGGGTCTGGTCGAGCGAATCTTGATAGGCAAACATCGGCTCGGCATCCATGTTCCGCAGGGCGGCCGCCTGCCGGTTCTGCCACGAGGCGAAAGCCTCCCGGTCGGCGCGCACGGCGGTAAATTGGAGGTAAACCAACTGCATGATGGTCTCCAAATCTCGCGGCGCACCCCCTGCTCCCACGCTTTCGCTCAACTCCGACACCGAGGCCGAGACGCTGACGTTTTTACCCGCCAGCACTTTGGGCAGGTCGACGGCGCTGAAATTACCCAAGCCGCCCAACGAGCCGATCGAGGAGAGGAAGCCCACGGTCGAGTCGTACCGGCTGTCGATCAGCGAGTAACCGCCGGGGCTGACGGCCTGCATCCCGACTTGATCGTCCTTGTACGGAGTCGGTTTGACCACCACGCGCGCCCCGTTGGAGAGTGTCCACACGGTGGCATCGAAAACGGCATCGTGCGCCGTGCTGGTGATCGTGCCGGACTGTGGCAATTGGCCGATCAGCGGCTCGTCCGAAACAGTGTCGACATAAGGCGCTGTGTTGCTTTTCAATACCTCGTCATAGAGGGCAAGAATCTCCTCGGCGGTAGGGTAGGCTATATCCGCCCGATCGGGGCCTTGCATGAAAAAGACGATGTTTCGCTTGTCCGAAATCAGCCCCTGAACATATTGGTTGATGTCCCTGACCGTCAACCCCGGCACAAGTTGCTGGTAGAGCGCGCGTTCTGCCTCGACACCGGGGATCGGCTCGCCTTCCAAAAACGAGCGGGTGTATTCGTTAGCATACGAGGCATTCTGTTGCTTCGCACGTTCGTTGTAGCTGGTTTCCACGGCGTTCAAAAAGTCCGCCCGGGCGCGGTTGTATTCGGCGGCGGTAAAGCCGTGTTGGTCGAGGCGGCGCAACTCGGTGAGCAGGGCACGGAAAGCACGTTCGATGCCTGTTTCGTCGGAGATGACCACGGCGGTCAACGCCTCTTCGGTCGCTGTGACACCAAGCAGTTGGTCGTTATAGACCCCGGCGGCGAGGTAGGGAGGGTCGGCCTGTTGCACCAACTCTTCCAAGCGGGCATCCATCATCGAGCCGATGACGGCATCCATGTAATTCTGCACGTAGAACAATGGCGTGTTGCGCGTCTCCACGGCCAACGGCGGGTGTTTGTAAAAGACCGAGGTGCGGACGTTGGTCAGCTCCTTGTCGGTGGCCAGCGCGACGATCGGCTCGGCGTTGTCGGGCACCTCGAAATAGACCCGCTCGGCACGATCGGTGGCCAGCGGAATAGCGCTGAACAGCTCTTTGATTTTGGCCTCGACATAATCCACGTCCACATCACCGATCACCACAATCGCCTGAAGATCGGGGCGATACCATTTATGATAATAGTCACGGAGGTCTTGATAGGGGAAGTTATCGACCACCTCCATTTCGCCGATCGGCAACCGGTGGCCATAACGGCTTCCGGCGAAGATAACGGGCAGTACCTGATTGAAGATGCGCATCTGCGCGCTCTGACCGGTGCGCCACTCCTCGTGAATCACCCCCCGTTCGGCGTCGATCTCGCTGTCCTCTAAGGCGATGCCGCACGACCAATCGTAGAGCACCAGCAGCGCCGAGTCGACAATGGCCTGCCGGGTGACGGGGATGTTCATCAGCGTGTAGACCGTTTCATCGAACGAGGAGTAGGCGTTGATGTTATAGCCGAATTTGGCTCCGACCGATTCGAGGTATTCGGTCAGGCTTTTGCCGGGGAAATGGGTGGTTCCGTTGAAGGCCATGTGTTCCAAAAAGTGAGCCAGCCCGCGCTGGTTCTCCTCCTCCTGCATCGAGCCGACGCGCTGGGCGATGTAAAATTCGGCTTGCGCTTTGGGCAGTTCGTTGTGGCGGATGTAATAGGTCAGCCCGTTTTCTAATTTCCCGGTGCGAACCTGCGGGTCGACGGGCAGTTGAGCCATGGGCTGCGCCCCGGCTGTCAACGAACAGAGAACGAGCGCAAAGAGAGAAACAATGTTGCGGAGAATAGAGGTATGTGTTTTCATAATAAGGAATTTTTCAGATTTAAAAGGAATTTTTCAGGCCTTAAAGATAATTTAAAAATCGTTTTTCAACCGATAAAACAGCAACAAGGGATTGCCTTCGGGTGAAATATTCATGCCCTGTATCCGCTCCCGCAACCGTAGAAGCATCGGATTTTTAATCGGATCGGTTTCCAAAAAATCAAGCACTTTTTCGGGTTCTACCGAGGTTACAAAAAAATCACCGGCGGACGTGCCTCCGCTTACCCCCAAAATAAGAAAACCGGGGTCGATGTTTTTGTCGGTCAAAGGCGATTCCAACAGGAGTGTTCTCCCGGACGCTTTATGGCGATACACCTTTTTAGGCATCATTTTTACGGTAAAGGGATAGTATTCCCAAGATGAACCCTCCTCGTAGCCGCGCAACAGCCCGAAATTGGTTTCAAAAGAGGTTTTTTGGTACACATTCATGTAGGTGTTATTCGGCGCCTCCCCTCCAAACGAATGGTAATAATTGGAGGGAATTTGCCACGAGCCTAAATTCAGGTGAACAGATGGAGTGAGGGTGTCGGGCGAAACACGATAAACACATTGATTAATCAGGTCGGTAAAACTCAGTTGCCCATCCCACGAGGAGAAACAAGGCGCGTCGACGGATTCCAATCCATGAAAATCCAATGTGAACTCGCGCAAAACCTCTCCTTTTAAGTTTTTGACTGTCAATGTTCCGGCCCCGTCATGTTCGACCAAGGTACGATCGTCGATCAGACCGATGTCGTAAGCGTCCGTTTCCCAATTGTACTGAAAAACACCCTCCTTGTCGTACACGATCAGGTTTGAGTTGCTGTCATCGAACAGCAGGATGTGTTGCGCCGTGACATAAAAGTCCCGGATACCGATATACTCTCCCGGCCCTCGGCCCTGCCTGCCCACCTGAAAAAGTGGATTCCCTTGCCGGTCATATACATACAGTGCATCCGTATTATCCAATACGTATATTTTCTCGTCGACCCAGCGAACGCGCTCGATTGATCCCAACAGAAAGCGATCCGCCGTTTGCAAATCAAGGACAAAAACGCTGTCGATCTGCTCGAAAAATTCCGTGGCCTGTCGATCCGCTCCTTTGTCATCGACCGTCACTTCGGTAAACAGACTCTCTTGCTCCCCGTTCCGGTTCGAGAAGCAACCGACAAACAGACAAACGATCGCAAAAAGCGACACCGTGTTTCGGATCATGTTTGAAAGTGTTTTCATCAAAAAGGCGTTTTTCAGACCTTAAATATAGTATATTTTTTTCGTACCTTTCCGAGGAAATTACGGAAACCATGAAACAGATACCCTCCTCCGAACTGATTGTGAACCCCGACGGTTCGATTTTTCACCTCCACCTGCGCCCCGAACAGTTGGCCGACCGCATTGTCTTGGTGGGCGACCCCGGACGGGTCGAGACGGTCGCTTCGCGTTTCGAGACCATCGAATCGCGCACGGCTAACCGCGAATTTGTCTCGGCCACAGGCGTTTACCGGGGCAAGCGACTGACCGTCCTTTCCCACGGGATCGGGACAGACAACATCGACATTGTGATGACAGAACTCGACGCGCAGGCCAACATCGACCTCGCCTCGCGCACGGTAAAGCCCGAACGGAAAAAACTTTACCTCGTGCGCTTGGGAACTTCCGGTGCCTTGCAGGCCGATTTGCGTTTGGGCGGTCTAATTTTGGCCGAGACCTCCGTCGGGTTCGACGGGCTGTTGAATTTCTACGCCGGGCGCGATGCGGTGTGCGATTTGGAAATGGAGGCGGCCTTTGTCCGAGCCATGGAGTGGGATGCGCGGTTGGCTTCGCCCTATTTTGTTCACTCCTCCCGCCTGCTGAACGACCGTTTCCGAGCCTTTACCGTGCCGGGAATCACCATTTCGGCCCCCGGATTTTACGGCCCACAGGGGCGGACGGTGCGCCTCGCGTCGGTCGACGGGGAGATGAACCGCAAATTGGAGGCCTTCCGATACAACGGCCGCCGGATCACCAATTACGAAATGGAGAGTTCGGCGCTGGCCGGGCTGGCCGCCCTGTTGGGGCACGAGGCCACGACCATCTGCACCGTCATCGCCCAACGCATCGCCGGAGAGTCCGACACGGATTATCAGCCCTTTGTTCAGCGGATGATTGAGTTGGCTCTGAATCAGTTAGTAGAATTGTAACAAGCTGTTCATAACCGGTTAATAAGTGGTAAAAAAGCAGTCAAAAGGCAGTGGAAAAGAGCAAAAACGACCGGATGGTCGAGATTCTTCGGCGGATTAAGCCCGAGCGGCACGGCGCGGTGGTCGAGGCAATGGCCGAGCGGGGGGTGAGCTATGGGCTGAGTTACGGCGTGGCGATTCCGGTGATTCGGCGCGTGGCCGGGGAGTATGCGCCGGATCATGCGCTGGCCGAATACCTTTTTCTTCAGGATGTTCGGGAACTGAAGTTGGCGGCGGTTTATGTCGATGACCCTAAGCAGGTTACAGTCGAGCAGATGAACCGCTGGGCCGATGCGATGCCCACGGATGAGGTAATGGAACACGCGGCGATGCAACTTTTTTACGCCGCTCCGGATGCCCCCGAGGTGATTCGCGCCTGGCTCACGGTAGCAGATCGCTCCCGCTGGAAAGGAGCTTTGCAGATGATCGGGCGACAGGCCATGAAAGGGCTTCTCAATGAGGCGCAGGCGATTGATTTACTGAGTTTAATCGAGCAATTTTTGTTGACGGCCAGCGATTCATCTCTTTCAACGGTGGATGACCTCCCTCGCCGAGCCACCGTCTTTGCGCTGGAACGCTTGGCGGGCGTGTCACCCGAACTGAGCCGTCAGACCCTCGCACTAACCACCCGCCTTAAACAATCACCCCGCCCCTCCCTCCGCGAAATCGCCGAAGAGATAGAGGCGTTGCTTTCGTAATTATAAATTATGAATTATGAATTTTCTGTCATTCAGCGAGATAGCACAGGAATCGGAATGGTTTTTTCAGGACGAAAACATTCACTCCGCAGGAGGTGAATGCCTCTTGTTCGGGATACCCCTGCTCAAACTTGTTTGAAAGCAGAGGGGTGTCCCGAACAAGTGGGTTGTTCCCGCAAGGGAATTTTCGACCTGCAAGCCCAGCAGAAAAGTTTTGGGGCGCCTTTTTTCAAAAAGGCGCGATGGTTCTCTAAGAACAGTCAAAGGCGGGGTTCTCTAAGAACAGTTCAGGGGAGGAAAGCCCCAACAGCTGAGTGACGGCGTGGCGGCCTTCGGGGCCGAGATCGATGGAGAAGTCATTGACAAAGAGGCTGATGTGGCTTTGGATGACGGTGTCATCCAACTCCTGCGCGTGTTGTTTGACAAAGGCGCGGGAGGCTTCGGGGTGGGAGAAGGCGTACCGGACACTTTGGCTGAGCAGGCTGTCGATGCGTTTTTTGAGGGCTTCGGGCAACGTGCGGCGCACGGCGATCGCCCCCAGGGGCAGGGGCAGACCACAGTGTGCCTCCCATTCCAACCCGAGGTCGGCGATCAGCGACAGCCCCTTTTCCCGATAAAGAAACCGCCCCTCATGGATCAGCACCCCGGCATCGACCTCGCCACGTGCGATGGCTGGAATGATGTCCGAAAAAAGCATCACCTGCTTGTCGGTAGCCTCGGGGAAGAGCTTCTGCAGGAGCAGGTTGGCCGTTGTCCGCTCGCCCGGGATGGCTACGCGCAACCCGCTGAGGCTTTGTTTGTCGAGCGGTTTTCGGCTGACCAGCAGGGGGCCATTGCCCCGCCCGAGCGCGCTCCCGCTGTTCAGGATTTGATAGCGGGCGAGGAGTGCCGGAACGACGGCATAACTGCATTTTGTGATGTCGGCCACGCCCTGTAAGGCACTGTCATTCAACGCTTCAATATCGGCCAAGTGGGTCTCGAACTCCAGCCCCTCGGTATCGATCCGGTGGTGGAGCAGGGCATCGAACATGAACGTGTCGTTCGGACAGGTCGAAATGTGGATTTTCAGCGTTTGTTTGGGATTTTCCACCGAAGCTACATTTGCGAGAGAATCAAAGCCGTTGCCCCTCGTCCATTCTCGACGTACCTGCGGCACCGGTCGGAGGCCATGCGGTACTCGACCTCGTCGTCACGCAACAGGAGGTACCACGCTCGAAGCTCGGCATAGTTGATGACGCTCGTTGCCCCGCCCATCGAGATGAGGTCGGTCGCCTCCTGAAATTTTTTGTAATGGGGGCCGAACGAGAGCGGCAATCCGAAGGTGGCGGCCTCCAGCGTGTTGTGGATGCCGACCCCGAAGCCTCCCCCGATGTAGCCGTACCGCCCGTACCGATAGGCCGAGGAGAGCACGCCGATCGTGTCGATAATCAGCACATCGGCCCCGGAAATATCGGCATCAGGGGCTAAATGGGTGTAACGCAGTACTTTCCGCCCAGATGGGGCGACGAGTTTTTCGATGTGGTCGATGCGCTCTTCGCGTACCTCGTGCGGGGCGATGACGAATTTGGTCTCCGGCGATTCGTTCATCAGCCGGGCGATCAGTTCTTCGTCCGGTGGCCAAGTGCTTCCGGCGATGAAGACGGGGCGGTCGCCCGAGGCAAAGGATTCCAACAGCGGGATCACTTTGGCCTGGGTCGCGATGTCGTAAACCCGGTCGAAACGGGTGTCGCCCGCCACGGTCACGTTTTTCACCCCCACGGCCCACAGGCGGCGGCGCGAGACCTCGTTCTGCACAAAAATATGCTCGAAATAGGTGAGCAGTCGGCAGTACCGGCGGCCATACCAGCGACTGAAAAAGCCCGATTGGCGGCGGAAAATAGCCGAAATACTGAAAATCCGCGTCCCGCTTTTGTGAAGGTATTTCAGGTAATTGCCCCAAAATTCGTATTTGATAAAGACGGCGATCTTCGGGTGGGCGATCTCCACAAAACGGCGGGCATTGCGCGCGCGATCGACGGGCAGGTAAAAAATATAGTCCGCGCCGGGGTAATTTTTGCGGTATTCGTACCCCGAGGGGGAGAAAAAGGTGAGCAGAATTTTGTACTGCGGGTATTTTTGGCGGAAGGCCTCGATCACCGGTCTGCCCTGCTCAAATTCGCCCAGCGAGGCGGCATGAAACCACGCAATATCGGCCTGCGGGTCGATCTCGCGGCGCATCCGTTTGAAAATCTGCCGCCGCCCCCGCGTCCAAAGTCGCGCCTTTTCAACAAAAGGAGATGCCGCCCGGATGGCCAAGCTCATCAGCGACATCAAGATGTTATATAGGAAGTTCATCGTATAGTTCCGTAGTTTCTAAAATATACAAAATTAGTTTTTATTTTTTAACTTTTCTATCTTTATCGCGACATAATAGATCATAATGACACAAATAGGGATAATTTCCGATACGCACGGCTGTTTTGACGAGTCGTTGATGCGTTTTTTAGAGCCGGTTGACGCGATTTGGCACGCGGGCGACTTCGGAAACTTGGCCACCGCCGACCAGATCGCCGCCTTTCGCCCGCTGATCGGGGTTTATGGCAACATCGACGACGCCCGGGTGCGGTTGGTCTATCCGCGCGTCGCCTCCTTCACGTGCGAAGGGGTGCGCGTGGTGCTGACACACATCGGCGGGTATCCGGGGCGTTACGAAGCGGAAGCCCTGCGGGAAATCGAGCGTTTCCGCCCCCGGATTTTTATCAGCGGCCATTCGCACATCCTCAAAGTGATGCCCGACCGGCGGCGCAACCTGCTCCACATCAACCCCGGCGCGGCAGGGGTGAACGGCTTTCATGCCGTGCGTACAGCAGTGCGGCTGGTCATCGACGGCGACCATATCCGCGACCTCGAAGTCGGAGAATGGCCACGGCGATAAAATTTTTTTCAGCCTTTAACTGTTCTTTTTCCGCCTTGAACTGTTCTTAGAGAACCAGCGCGGCTTTTTGTAAAAAGCCGCCCCAAAAACTTTTGTGCTTGTGTTCGCAGGTCGAAAATTCCCTGCGGGAATAACCCTCTTGTTCCGGATGCCCCCTTGCCCCTCAAGCGAGCTTGGGCAGGGACATCCCAAACAAGAGGCATTCATCTCCTGCGGAGTGAATGTTTTCGCCCTGAAAACCCAATGGACATCTCGTTTTATCAATTTCAACTTCAGACAAATAGGGAATCGAAATGGGTCTCAAAGAGACCACATTTTGCAGAAAGTTCGTATCTCTAATACGCTGTTGTAGAATGTGTTTTCAGGGAGATCACATTCGCCTGTGGGCGAATGCGTTTTGTGCTGTATTCCCCTGCTCAAGCTCGCTTGAAAGCAGAGGGGAATACAGTATAAAACGAAGTCTCGGAGAGATGATCTCCCTGCAAAGACAAGCTGAAAAGTTTTTGGGGCGCCTTTTTTCAAAAAGGCGCGATGGTTCTCTAAGAACAGTTCGAGCAAAGAGAAACTTTAGCTGATCTGTGCACCGGGGCCGGTGGCCTCTTCGGGAGCGACCACGCGCAGGCGGCCGTCGGCACCTTGGGCCATGAGGATCATCCCCTGCGACTCGATCCCTTTCAGCGGGCGCGGCGAGAGGTTGACTAAGACCAGCACCTCTTTGCCTATCATCTCCTCGGGGGTGTAATATTCGGCGATGCCGGAGACGATCGTGCGTTGGTCGATGCCCGTGTCGACGGTCAGTTTGAGCAGTTTTTTGGTTTTGGCCACCTTTTCGGCGGCGATCACCTTAGCCACGCGGATGTCGATCTTGTCGAAATCCTCGAACTGAATCGTGGCCTTTTGCGGCTCGGCCTTCGCCTCTTTGGCCTGATTGGCCTTTTTCGTGTTGGCCAATTTGAGCAGTTGCGCCTCGATGGTGCTGTCTTCGATCTTCTCGAACAACAACTCCGGCGCGGCGGTGGCGTGACCCGTGGGGATCAGGTCGCTCTGGCCGAGGTTGTCCCAGCCAAATTTTTCGGCGTTCAACAGCTTCAGTATCTTGGCCGCTGTAAAGGGCATGAAAGGCTCGATGGCGATGGCGATGTTGGCCGTGATTTGCAACGAAACATAGAGGATCGTCCGCACCCGCTCTTCGTCGCTCTTGATGAGCTTCCACGGCTCGGTATCGGCCAAGTATTTGTTGCCCAGGCGGGCGATGGCCATAGCCTCTTTCAGTGCCTCGCGGAAGCGATAGTGTTCGAGGTTTTCCTCCAACGCCTCGCGGATTTTCGGCAGTTCGCCGAGCGTCTCCCGGTCGGAGGCGGTCAGCTCGCCCGGCGTGGGCACCTCTCCGCCAAAATATTTGTGGGTGAGCACCAACGCCCGGTTGACGAAGTTGCCCAAAATGGCGACCAGCTCGTTGTTGTTGCGCGCCTGAAAATCGCGCCACGTAAAGTCGTTGTCTTTGGTTTCGGGGGCATTGGCACAGAGGACATAGCGCAGGACATCCTCCTTGCCCGGAAATTCGTCGAGGTATTCGTGGAGCCACACCGCCCAATTGCGCGAGGTGGAAATTTTGTCGCCTTCGAGGTTCAAAAATTCATTGGCGGGCACATTTTCCGGCAGGATGTAGTCGCCGTGCGCCTGAAGCATCGAGGGGAAGACAATGCAGTGGAAGACAATGTTGTCCTTGCCGATGAAATGAACCATTTTGGTTTCGGGGTCTTTCCAATAGGTTTCCCACTCGGGGGTCAGCTCTTTGGTGGCCGAGATGTAGCCGATCGGAGCATCGAACCAGACGTAGAGCACTTTGCCCTCGCCGCCCGGCACCGGAACGGGAATCCCCCAATCCAAATCGCGGCTCACGGCGCGCGGCTGCAACCCCAAATCGAGCCAGCTTTTGCACTGCCCATAGACGTTGGCTTTCCACTCTTTGTGCCCTTCGAGAATCCATTCGCGCAGGAAGGGTTCGTACTCGTTGAGCGGCAGGTACCAATGTTTGGTCTCCCGTTTGACGGGCACCGAGCCGGTGATGGCCGAGCGCGGGTCGATCAAGTCGTTGGGGCTGAGCGAGGTGCCACATTTTTCGCACTGGTCGCCATAGGCGCGGTCGTTGCCGCAGTGGGGGCAGGTGCCGATGATGTAGCGGTCGGCCAAGAACTGATGAGCCTCCTCATCGTAATATTGTTCGGAAAGCTGTTCGATGAATTTGCCCTTGTCGTAGAGGGTTTTAAAGAAATCGGAGGCCGTTTCATAGTGCACGGGCGAGGTGGTGCGCGAGTAGATGTCGAACGACATACCCAACCGCGTGAAGGCATCCTTAATCATGTTGTGGTATTTGTCCACAATGTCCTGCGGGGTGACTCCCTCCTGACGGGCTTTGATGGTGATGGGCACACCGTGTTCGTCCGATCCGCAGACCGAGATCACATCCGCGCCCTTGAGCCGCAGGTAGCGCACGTAAATATCCGAGGGGACATAAAC
>JAISHQ010000119.1 GCA_031262465.1 Rikenellaceae bacterium | reverse complement strand
TGACCGCCCGTTCGCCCGGACGATTGACGTCGGCCGACAGCGAGGCCATTCGGTTGGTTGGCCCGATCGACCCGGCGACAAAGCGCGGTTTTTGCGGATTGAGCGCGGTAAACCGATCGGCGCAACTGCGCGCCAGCTCGGCGGCGGCGCGGTTGACGGCATAGACCTGCTCCTGCAACCCATACTCGCGGAACGATATGCCGTTGGCGTTGAACGTGTTAGTCTCCACAATGTCGGCACCGGCTGTGAGGTAGGCCTCGTGGATGCGCCCGATCACCTCGGGGCGCGTCAGGGTGAGCAGGTCGTTCAGCCCGTTCAACTCAGCCGAAACCGCCCCGAAAAGATCGCCCCGAAAATCGGCCTCAGACAACCCATAACTCTGGATCATCGTCCCCATCGCTCCGTCCAGCACCAAAATCCGTTTGGCTAACTCGGCTTGAATGTCATTTTTTCTCTTACTCACTGTTCAATCACCTCAATTTCAAAGAGTTTTTTCCAATTTTTGCCCGTCACGAAAATGCGACCGGTCGCCGGGTCATAGGCGATGCCGTTCAGCACGTCGGTCGACATATCCTTGTCGGCGGGCGGCAGAATGCGTTTCAGGTCAATGATGCCCCTCACCGCCCCCGTCTCGGGGTCGATCCGCACGATCTGATCGGTCAGGTAGATGTTGGCCCAAATTTCGCCCTCGATCCACTCCATTTCGTTGATCTGCGTCACGCGCCCGGCATCGGAATAGACCTCGATCGTGCGCAAGGGGCGGAACGTCTGCGGGTCAAGTACCATTATCTTTTCGGTGCCGTCGCTCATGTAAAGATACTGCCCGTCAGTGGTCAACCCCCAGCCCGCTCCGGTGTAGCCGAACTGGCCGAGCGGCTCCAACGTGGCCAGATCGTAGATAAATCCCGTGTTGTTTTCCCACGTGATCTGATAAATTTTCCCGTCTAACAGCGCCGCACCCTCGCCGAAATACTCCTCCGCCAAAGGCACGCTCTGAAGCACCTCGCCCGTCGGCAGATCGACTTTGCGCAAGGTCGACTGGCCGGTCAGCCCCGTGCTTTCGTAAAGGAAGCCCTCGTACCAAAAAAGCCCCTGCGTATAGGCTTGACCGTCATGCGGATAGCTTTTGACCACGCGGTATCCATATCGCGCCGGAGCACTATCGGCTCGAACGGCAAATTCGCCCACGCGCACCGTCGAATCGCCGCCCTGATAGGCACTGATCCGATAAGGAACGCGCCCTGTCGGATGCTCTGCCGAGGCGATGTACGGCCACACCCCGCCGCTCATCGCTCCGACCCGCCGCCCCCGGAGGTAGAGCACCGCCGAATCTAAGGCAATCGTGTCGGAAGTGAGCCGGTACGAGATCGGAATGGTGTCGCCCTGCCGAAACTCCTGCTCCAGCGTGGGCGAAACCCCGGCTATCAGCTCGACGACCCGACCGACCGACCGGGTGCGGGCGATGTATTGGTTCATCGCTTGGTCGGGCACCGCCTGTCGGCACCCGCCGCAAGAGGTCACCGAGACCAAAAGCGCGGCCACGCCCAAGATGAACGATAGATTCTTCACTTTTCGTGTGTGCATGGTTTTCGTGAATTTCTACCGCAAAGGTAGTCATTTTCCCGCGATGTCGCTCCGAAATAGGATTTGAGCTCTGTTCTTCGCTTATCCACAGAACTCAGGTCATCAGAATCACAACCTGTTTAGACGACGACACCATCCGGAGTGGGCGGATGGTGTCGAAACGACGACGGATAGTGTCTTGGCTGATGTCGTAACTCGTCGATAGCTATTTTAGCGTCTGTTTATCGTAAATAGACCTGTGTGATAATCACTTAAAATCAGTCCGTTGGGTAATAAAGAACTGTTTGTCACATGATTTACATAATCTGCTCTTAACTATGGTATGCGATCCGCACAAAAAGCATTTTTGGGCTCATATCTTTTTAAATGCTGTAAAAAAAGATTCTCAGAAACAGACCGCTGAAAAAAGGTTATTCGTCGCATTTCAGGTTCTGCATAATATCTTCGGCGTTCATGGCTTCTTGTCCCCAATGTCGGGCGGCTTGATCGCCTGCGGTGCCGTGGAGGTAAGTGGCTAATATGGCCACCGAACGGGGGTTCATCCCTTTGGCTAACAGGCCGGTCATCAGGCCGGTGAGCACGTCGCCGCTTCCCCCTTTGGCCATGCCGGGGTTGCCGGTCGAGTTAAACCAATAGTTCCCGTCGGGGTCGCAGACCACCGAATAAGCCCCTTTGATGACGACATACCCCCCGAGGAAGGCGGCCAGCTCGGTCGTCTTTTGCAATTTTTCGCTGTCGTCTTTCCACGAACCGATCAACCGGCGCAGTTCGCCCACGTGGGGGGTGAGGATTGATCCCGGCGGCACGGCTTTCAATAATTCCCGGTTCGCGGATAGCAAATTCAGCCCGTCGGCGTCGATCACCATCGGTCGCCGGTAGCTTTGAAGCAACTCTTCGAACGCCCGGAGGCTCTCGGGAGCCTGCCCTAAGCCACTGCCGATGCCGATGGCGGTGTATTTTTCGAGGTCGCGCGGCAGCTGCGTGAAGCGATCGCCGCCGTCCGCGCTGACCAACGCCGCCGGATGCTTGGTGTGGATCAGCGGATGCGCCGCCAGCGGCAGATGCACCGTGACCAACCCGCACCCCGAGCGCAGTGCCCCTCCCGTGGCCAGCACCGCCGCGCCCCACATTCCGGGGCTTCCGGCGATGAGCAAGGCGTGGCCGTACTCGTTTTTAAAGGCAAATTTTGGCCGTTTTTCGACCAGATGCCTCACCTCGTCGGCCGTGACGTAGAAATAGGGCGACGGGGCCTCGTCGATGAATCGCTGATCCAGCCCGATGTCGATCGGCACGACCTCCCCGGCACACTCGCCCGCTTCGGGGAGCAACATCGAGAGCGAGGGAAATTGGAGCGCGAGCGTCACATCGGCCATAACAATCGGCCGATCGCTGTTGCCGAACTCGGTGGCCATGCCCGACGGAATGTCGATCGAGACCACCTCGCGCCCGGCGGAGTTGATCCGCTGAATCGCCGTGGCGATCGGTTCCCGCGCCATGCCCTCGACGCCGACCCCCAACAGGGCATCGACAACGATCGCTCCCGGTTCGGGGATCGGCGGAGCATCCGGGCGGAAAGGCTCCACCCCGACCGAGGCGGGCAGTCGCCGCAGGTTGATCCGGTAATCCTCCGTGCACGCTTCGGGCGGAAAGAGGGTGTAAACCCGGCAATTGTACCCGTTTTCGGCCAGCAAACGCGCCACCGCCAGCCCGTCACCGCCGTTGTTGCCCTTTCCCACGCCGATAAGGAAGGTTCGACTGCGGTCGTACCGCCCCATCAGGTATTCGGCCATCCGCTCCGAGGCGCGTTCCATGAGGTCGGTCGAGTGAAGCTCCTGATTCTCCAGCGTCGCCCGGTCGGCCTCGCGGATCTGTTTGCCTGTCAGTATTTTCATTTTCCTTATCCATTACTGAACAAAAGATTTCCCTCTTGAGCCGAGACGGTGATGACCGAATCGCGGCTAACCGTGCCCGCTAAAATGGCTTTCGACAGCTCGTTAATCAGGTATTTCTGCAAGGTACGTTTTACCGGCCTTGCCCCGAACGTGGGGTCGTACCCCTCTTCGGAGAGAAATTCCATGGCCGCCTCGTCGATATGGAGCGTGATGCCGTTTTCGGCCATCATTTTCTGAACCCCGCCCACCTGCAATTCGACAATCTGCCGCACATCCTCTTTCGATAGCGGGGTGAACATGATGATCTCGTCGATCCGGTTCAAAAATTCGGGCCGGATCGTCTGCTTCATCAGGTCGAAAACCTGATTTTTCGTCTTTTCGACCACTTCGGCCTTGTTGAAGTCGTTCATCTCGGCGAAGTTGTCCATGATGATGTGCGAGCCGATGTTCGAGGTCATGATAATGATCGTGTTGCGGAAATCGACCGTGCGCCCCTTGTTATCGGTCAGTCGGCCGTCGTCCAGCACCTGCAACAGGATGTTGAAGACATCCGGATGCGCCTTTTCGATCTCGTCCAACAGCACCACCGAATAGGGTTTGCGGCGCACGGCCTCGGTCAGCTGGCCGCCCTCGTCGTACCCCACGTACCCGGGAGGCGCGCCGATCAGCCGCGAGACGGAGTGGCGTTCCTGGTATTCGGACATATCAATGCGCGTCATCATGTTGTCGTCGTTGAAGAGAAATTCGGCCAACGCTTTGGCCAGCTCGGTTTTCCCGACCCCGGTCGTGCCGAGGAAGATAAACGAACCGATCGGTCGGCGAGCATCCTGCAACCCCGCCCGACTGCGGCGCACGGCATCGGAGATGGCCACAATGGCCTCGGCCTGACCGATGACCCGCAGGTGAAGTTCGTCCTCCATGTTCAGCAGTTTTTCGCGTTCGCTCTGGAGCATCCGGTTGACCGGAATGCCCGTCCAGCGCGATACCACTTCGGCAATATCGTCCGCGCCGACCTCCTCCTTAATCATCGCTCTGCCCGTCGACGAATTGAGTTCGATCTCCCGCTGCAACAGGTCGATCTGCTCCTGGGTCTGCTGAATTTTGCCATAGCGCAATTCGGCCACCCGGCCATAATCGCCCTGCCGTTCGGCCTCGGTGGCCTCCTGTTTGAAGCGTTCGATCGCCTGTTTGTGGTTCTGCACCTTTTCGATCACGTCCTTTTCGGCCTGCCATTTGGCGCGCAGGGCGGTGCGTTGGGCGTTCAGCTCGTCGATCTCGCGGGTCAACTCTTCGACCCTCCGGTCGTCGTTTTCGCGCTTGATCGCCTCCCGTTCGATCTCCAATTGGCGCACTTTGCGGTCGAGTTCGTCGATGTTTTCCGGCACCGAGTTCATCTCCATGCGCAGGCGAGCCGCCGCCTCGTCGATCAGGTCGATCGCCTTGTCGGGCAGGAAGCGCGAGGTGATGTACCGGTTCGAAAGCTCGACGGCGGCAATGATCGCCTCGTCCCGAATCCGCACCTTGTGGTGGTTTTCATAGCGTTCTTTCAGCCCGCGCAGGATCGAGATCGAGTCGACCGTGGTCGGTTCGTCGATCTGCACCTTTTGGAAACGGCGTTCGAGGGCCTTGTCCTTCTCAAAGTATTTCTGAAATTCGTCGAGCGTCGTCGCCCCGATGGCCCGGAGTTCGCCCCGCGCCAGAGCAGGTTTGAGGATGTTGGCCGCGTCCATCGCCCCGTCGCCCCCGCCGGCTCCGACTAGCGTGTGGATTTCGTCGATAAACAGAATAATCTCGCCACCAGCGGCAGTGACCTCTTTGACAACGGCCTTCAGCCGCTCTTCAAATTCGCCTTTGTACTTGGCACCGGCGATCAGCGCGCCCATATCGAGCGAAAACAGCTGTTTCGATTTCAAGTTTTCCGGCACATCGCCGTCCACAATGCGGTGAGCCAGCCCCTCGGCAATGGCCGTTTTCCCCACACCGGGGTCGCCGACCAAAATCGGGTTGTTTTTCGTCCGGCGAGAGAGGATTTGCAACACACGCCGAATCTCTTCGTCGCGGCCAATCACCGGGTCGAGCTTCCCTTTGCGCACCTGATCGTTGAGGTTAATGGCGTAGCGTCCCAGCGCATCATAGGTCTGCTCGGCGGTTTGGCTGTCGACGCTTCCGGTCGTTTTACGCAGTTCGGTGATCGCGGCACTCATTGCCTGCTGGCTCACGCCGCTATCTTTCAGCAGGCGGCTGGCGGTGCTGTTGACGGCCAAAATGCCGAGCAACAGGTGCTCCGCCGAAACGTATTTATCGCCGAAAGAGGTGGTCTGGGCAACCGCCTTTTCGAGCACTTGGGTCAACTCCTTGGAGGCATAAGGCTCCCCGCCCTCCACTTTGGGCAGACGGCCAATCTCGGTCTCAATCGCCCGGCGCAAGGCGTTTGCATTGGCCCCCACTTTGTTGAGCAGAAACGTGCCAACACTATCCTCTTCGGCCAACAGAACCCCCAACAGGTGCAACGGTTCAACAGCTTGCTGTCCCCGGCGCGAAGCCTCGGAAAAAGCACTTTGGAGCGCCTCTTGTGCTTTGATTGTCAGATTGTTGATATTCATATAAGTTCCTATTTTTAATTTTTTATTCTTATTTTCTTTTTTCGTATAAAAAATAGCAAAATGCACGCCATTCTAATCCCTGCTGACAAAATGGTAGAGAAAATGGACATGAAAGGAATGTGGCTTTTAATCGGTTGTAAAATTTCTTCCCTTGATATGCCTATAATACTGCTGAATAAACGCCTTAGTCCAACGCATATCGGCGTTGTCGGCGGGGAAATCGGCCGAGAGGTTGCGCAGGTGCTCCGGGTCGGCGCGGTAATCGTAAACTTCGGTAAAATCGCGCTCGTTGAAGAGGTAGACCAGCGAATCGGCCACCGTGTTGAACGCCCCCAACGTGTAGTTGATCGTGCGCCGAGGTAGTGAATCCGGTGTGTCGGCCAGCAGGTCGCTCCCGAAAGCGAAATAGGGTTTGTCGTACCCCAACAGCCCCAACAGGGTCGGCATCAGGTCGATGTGCCCGGCGGGGCGGTCGTCCGTTGCGGCGGGAAGTTGCCCGCCCGGGGTGTAAAACAGGAGCGGCACGGCAAAATTATAGGGCACTTTCCGGTATTTCTCGCTGTCCGCGCCCGAGCCGTGGTCGGCGGTGAGGACAAAGAGTGTGTTGTCGTACCAATCAAACTCAGCCATTTGGGCAAACATCCGGCGCAGGGCATCGTCGCTGTAAGCGATCATGCGGTGAATCGGCATCGTTCCCTCGGGATAACGTCCGTCGTCGAACCCGGCAGGCAGTTCAAAGGGATGGTGCGAGGAGATCGAAAAGAGCGTGGCGAAAAAAGGCTCCGGCAGGGTGTTGATCTGCTCGGCGGCATAAGGGAAAAATTTATCGTCCCAAATGCCCCATTTGCCGTCGAAATCGTTGTGCCCCCGCTCCGCCTCGTAATCTTCGCGCGACCAAAACCGCCCGATGCCGACCATCCGCCCGAAGGCCTGAAAACTCATCGACTCCTTGACCGCGCCGTGCAAAAAGGCGGTCGAATAGCCCATCTCCCCGAGGCATTGAGGCAGGGCGTGATAGGGCGCGAGCGACTGCGGCAGGGAGAGGAATTGCCGTTTGAACGTGGGGATCGAGGCCCACAGCGAAGGCAGTGCGTCGATCGACCGGATGCCGTTGTGGTACGCATTCCGGAAAATATACCCCTGATCGATCAGTGAATCCAAAAACGGGGTGTAGCTTGGCGCGTCATCGGCAAATTGGTCGGAAAGCGCGCGGATGTGGGCGGCGGCAAAACTTTCGAGGACGATCAACACCACATTCGGCCTCCCGGCGATCCGTCGATGCGAGCTGTCGGCAGGCGCGTGAACGGGGGTGAAAATCGCCTCCAATTCCGCCTCGGCATAGTATTCGGGGGCAAAGGGGCGGTCTCCGCTCGTGCGGATCACACTGAACGGGTTGCTCAGCACCAGCCCCGTTTTGGCAGGCGAGGCATACAGCCCGGCATCGCTGACGTTGATCGGATAGGTGGCCGGCGAGAGGTTTCCGCCCCGGATCAGGAAGATCGCCAAAAAGCCGCCCAACGCAAGCAGGCCGGTTTGGGAGAGGGCGTAAGCCACCCCATTAGCTATAACCGTCGGGCGATAGCCGATCTTTTTGAACCCCAGCCACAATGCACCACCAATGGCGATCAAAAGGGCGAAGCCGTACCAATACCCTTTCAAAAATTCGATGAGCAACGCCCAAAAATTGCCTCCTTTCAGCAGGTTGAAATCGTCCGAGGCGATGCGCCCCAATTTGTAGGGATAGTAAAAAATATCGGCCAAATTGACCGTGATTCCCAGCGTGTTGACCCCCACAAAGAGCCACAACAAAAAAGTTTGATAGCCCTTGCGCGCCCGCGCCCGAAGCGGCAGGAGCGAAAAAAAGAGGAATGGCAGGTTGAGGTAAAAAATCGAGGCCGAGTCGAAAATCAACGCCCCACGAAGCAGATCGGGCACTTCGGCCCACGAAGTCGCGCCGATCAGCTCCGCATTGGCCCAATAAAAACCCACGCGACACCCCATCCAAATCACATAGAGGAAGAGGATGCGCCAACAGCAAGTCAAAAAATCGTCGATCCAGCGGGTCATGGTTCGTTCCATAAGAAAAGGTAAAGGTATGAGTTTTTCCCGTATCTTTGTACTATGATCCGCCGATTGGAATTGCTTGCTCCGGCCAAAACAGCCGAATACGGGGTCGTGGCCATTGATTATGGTGCCGATGCCGTCTACATCGGTGCGCCGAAATTCGGGGCACGGGCGGCGGCGGGCAACGCCATGGAGGAGATCGAGCGATTGGCCGGTTACGCCCACCGTTTCGGAGCAAGGGTTTACCTTGCGCTCAATACGGTGCTCTACGACAGCGAGTTGGCCGAGGCCGAGGCCATTGCGCGCCGGGCGTGGGAGGCGGGTGTCGATGCGCTGATTGTCCAAGATATGGCCTTGGCCGAGATGAATTTGCCAATCCCTCTCCACGCCTCGACCCAAACTTTCAACCTCTCGCCCGAAAAGGCCGCCTTTATGGGCAAAGCCGGATTCTCGCGCCTGATTCTCGAACGGGCGGCGAGCTTGGACGAAATTCGCGCCATCCGCGAGGCGACCTCCGCCGAGTTGGAGGTTTTTGTCCACGGGGCGATCTGCGTCGGGTACAGCGGGCAGTGTTACCTGAGCCGGACGGTCTCCGGGCGGAGCGGCAACCGGGGCGACTGTATGCAGCCCTGCCGGTGGGATTACAACCTGACGGGCGACGGATTTCAACGCTTAGCCACGGCCAAACACTTGCTTTCGGTGGGCGATTTGAACCTGTCGGAACAGCTGTCGGAGCTGATCGAGGTCGGGGTGTGTTCGTTCAAAATCGAGGGACGGCTCAAGGATGCGACCTACCTCAAAAACAGCGTGGCTTTTTACCGCCAAAAGTTGGACGAGATCATCGCCCGCCGCACCGATTTGGCGCGAAGCTCCGATGGGGAGACGGCCTTTGATTTCGTCCCCGACCCCGAAAAGAGCTTTACGCGCGGTTTTACGACCTATTACCTGCTCGACCCCAAAAATCGGGTCGCCTCGTTCGATACCCCCAAGTCGATCGGTCGTTTTGTTGGCACCGTGAGCCGTGTGGCACACGATTCGTTTACGTTGAATCGCCCGGCGGTGAGACTGACCGGTGGCGACGGCCTCTGTTTTGTCTCCGGCGGGCGAATGCTCGGCACGAACGTCAACCGGGCCGAGGGCGACAAGGTCTATCCCAACCGGATGGAGGGGTTGGCTCCGGGGGTACACGTTTACCGCAATTACGACCACGCCTTTGTCCAACGCCTCGATCGCAGTCGAACCCGCCGGACGATCGCCCTCGCGGCTCAAGTTTCGGTCGGTGCCGATCGGCTGACGCTCCGCCTGAGCGACGGTGCAGGAAATGCGGTCGAACGGTCGGTCGGCGGGGCATTCGAGGTCGCCCACGACCCCGCACGAGCCGAGGAGACGATCGACCGGCAGATTGCCAAGACGGGAGAGACGATTTTTCGCATCGAGCGCATCGACCACGCGGGCGATGTCGCTCGCTTTGTCCCGGCGGCGGTGCTGAATGGCCTGCGGCGCGAGGCGTTGGCGGCGTTGGAACAGGTGATACAACAAAATTACCGCCGCCCGGAGCGTCAGCCCCGCGACCCCTCGGCGGTCTATCCCGAGCAGGAGTTGGACTACCGCGCCAACGTCACCAACCGGCTCTCCGAACAGTTTTACCGCCGACATGGCGTGACGGTCGTTGAGCCGGGGCTTGATCTGCAAGGCGACCCCGTTGGGCGGGAGGTAATGCGCACCAAATACTGCATTCGCCGCGAAATGGGGCAGTGCCTGCGCGAACACTCGTGCGCTTACACCGGGTCGATGCAGTTAGAAAATAACTTTCACCGCTTTGCCCTGCGTTTTGATTGTGCGAAGTGTGAGATGTCGCTTATTTACAAAGGACAACGAGATAAATAGATATGGAAAGCGAATTGTTGACCCCCACGCGCTGGACCGATTACGAATTGATCGACAGCGGCGGCTATGAAAAATTGGAGCGTTTTGGCCAATATGTTTTGCGCCGTCCCGAGCCGCAGGCGATTTGGAATCCCTCGTTGCCCGAGACGGAGTGGGAACGGCTGACCGATGCCCTCTTCAGCAAAGAGCGCAAGGGCGACGATCGGGGCGAGTGGACACGGCGTGGCGCGATGCCGGAGCGGTGGTTTGTCGAATATTGGTACAAGGAGATGACCCTGCGGATGCGTTTGGGGCTGACCTCGTTCAAACACGTGGGCATTTTTCCCGAGCAGGCCGAGAATTGGGAGTGGATTTACGACCGTGTTCGCGAACAGGGCGCGGGGGCTAACGTCCTGAACCTCTTTGCCTACACCGGTGGAGCCTCGCTGGCCGCCCGGAGCGCGGGGGCCGCTGTGACCCACGTCGATTCGGTCAAGCAGGTCATCACCTGGTCGCGCGAGAACATGGAGGCCTCGGGCTTAGACGGCATCCGCTGGGTGGTTGAGGACGCGATGAAATTTGTTCGGCGCGAGGTACGGCGGGGCAACCGCTATACGGGCATTGTGCTCGACCCTCCCGCCTATGGGCGAGGCCCCGAGGGCGAAAAATGGGTATTGGAGGAGCAGATCAACGAGCTGTTGACCGGTTGCGCCACCCTGTTGGAGCGGGGCGGATTTGTGGTGCTGAACCTCTATTCGATGGGCTTGTCGGCGCTGTTGGCGCGCACGGCAATCCACCAACTGTTCGGCCCGGCGCACACCGAACAGTTCGGCGAGCTTTACCTCTCCGATCGCGCCAGCAAGGCGTTGCCGTTGGGGGTGTATTATAGAGGGCTGTTTTAAGGAAAATTATATTAATTTTGTAATCAAATAGTTTCAGACTTTCGATTTATGACAAAAAAAGTCGCGAAAAAAAATACGCCAAAAGCCTCTCGGGAACAGCTCGCCCGGCGGGTCAACAGCCACCGTTTTGTGAAGTGGTTTTGGATCGTTGTGACGGCACCTTTTGCGCTGATTATCCTGCTGTTGGCCATTACGGCGACGGGGCTGTTCGGCAAATTGCCCACCTTCGAAGACCTCGAAAATCCCAAGAGCAACCTGGCCACCGAAATCTATTCCGAGGACGGCGAGCTGATCGGCAGTTTCTTCATCCAAAATCGCTCCTATACCCCTTACGAGGAGATTTCACCCAACCTCGTGGCGGCACTGGTGGCCACCGAGGATGGTCGCTATTACGGCCATTCGGGGATTGATTTCGTCGGTCTGGCGCGCGTGGCCGTCAAGACGGTCGCCCTCGGGCAGGGGCAGGGCGGCGGGAGCACCATCACCCAGCAGTTGGCCAAAAACCTCTACGAAACCCGCGACAGTGTCCGCCGGAGCGGTGTGCTGAAATACCCCAACTTGGTCGTCTCGAAACTCAAGGAGTGGATCACGGCGGTCGGCTTGGAGTACAATTATACGAAAGAGGAGATCATCGCCATGTACCTCAATACGGTCTTTTACGGCAGTAATGCCTATGGGATCAAATCGGCGGCGCAGACCTTCTTCAACAAAACGCCCGACGAGGTGACCATTGAGGAGGCGGCCATGCTGATCGGCGTGGTCAATGCCCCGACGCGGTACAGCCCCGTTCGGAACAAGCAAAATGCCCTGAACCGCCGCAACACGGTGATCGACCGGATGCGCGAGCGAGGGTTTATCTCCCACGCGATGGAGGATTCGTTGCGGGCCTTGCCGATCACGTTGGACTACCACCCCATTTCGCACAACACGGGCACAGGAACCTATTTCCGCGAGATGTTGCGTCTGACCATGACCGCTGAACGACCGGTGCGGAGCAGTTACAACACGGATTGGGACTACCAGCAGGCCGTCCGCACGTGGGACGAAAACCCGCTCTACGGCTGGACACACAAAAACCGCAAGGCCGACGGGTCAGAGTACAACCTCTACCGCGACGGCTTGAAAATCTACACCACGATCAACGCCACGATGCAGAAATACGCCGAAGAGGCACTGGTCGACCACCTGAAAACCACGCTTCAGCCCCAAATGGATCGGCAGATCAAGCGGACGAACACCGTCTTTCGCAACGTGAGCCGCGAGGAGGTCGACAACATCCTGAGCCGGGCGATGCGCCAATCCGACCGCTATCGCGCGCTGACCAAGGAGGGGCTGTCGGCTGAGGCAATCCGCGAAAATTTCGATCAGCCGGTCGAAATGCAACTATTTACCTATCAAGGAGATCGCGACACGCTGATGACCCCAATGGATTCGATCCGCTATTACAAAACCATCCTGCGCTCGTCGTTTATGGCGATGGATCCCCGCACCGGTTATGTGAAGGCTTATGTCGGCGGCCCCGATTTCCGCTATTTCAAATACGACATGGTCAAACAGGGGAAGCGGCAGATCGGTTCGACGATCAAACCCTTCATCTACACCTTTGCCATCGACCACCTCGGGCTCTCGCCCTGCCACCGGGTGCCCAACCTGCCGGTCACTATCGAGACCTACAACGGCGAGCCGTGGTCGCCCAAAGAGGCGGGCACCGTGGTTTACGACGGGGTCGAGAACCCGCTCTATTTCGGGCTGGTCAACAGCCGCAACAACTATACGGCTTGGATCATGAAAGAGGCCAAACAACCGCAGGCCGTGGCCGACTTTATCCACAAATTGGGCATCCAGTCCTACATCGACCCGGTGCCTGCCATGAGCCTCGGCACGCCGGATGTGACTCTCTATGAGATGGTCGGGGCTTATGGAACTTTTGCCAACAACGGCGTTTACACCGAGCCGATCTTTGTCACCCGCATCGAGGATCGACAGGGTAACCTGCTCTCGACCTTTACGGCGCAGACCTCCGATGCGATCAGCGAGCAGTCGGCTTACACCATGCTCAAGATGATGGAACGGGTGATTACCGAGGGAACCGGCGCGCGCATCCGCTGGATGTACGGCATCACGGGCGAGGTGGCCGGCAAAACAGGTACTTCGCAAAACAACTCCGACGGCTGGTTCATGGGGGTCACCCCCCAAATCGTGGCCGGAGGGTGGGTCGGCGCCGAAGACCGCAGTGTGAACTTGGTTTCCGAGGCCGACGGGGCGCGACAGGCCTTGCCGATCTTCGCCGCCTTTATGAATAAGGTCTATGCCAACCCCGCGCTCGGCATTTCGATGCAGGACAAATTCCCCGTTCCCGTCGGAGCAACGGTTTTCAACTGCGACGAAACCTCTGAACCAAGCACAGTGACGAGTACCTCACAAATTGACGATGAGTTCTTTGATTAAAATTAACAAATGTGAGAAATTTTAAACAAACTGTTTGTTTTTCTGATTTTTCTCCGTTACTTTGCCCCGAAATCAAAAGTGTGATAGAAAAATGAAAGTAGCTATTGTTGGTGCCAGCGGGGCCGTGGGACAGGAGTTCCTGCGCACGTTGGCCGAACGGAATTTTCCGATCGACGAATTGTTGTTGTTCGGCTCGTCGCGGAGCGCGGGCAGTGTGTACAATTTCCGTGGACAGGATATTGAGGTAAAACTCTTGCAACATAACGACGATTTCGCCGGGGTCGACATCGCCTTTGTCTCGGCCGGAGCCGGTACGTCGAAGGCCTTTGAGCAGACGATCACCAAGCACGGTGCCCTGATGATCGACAATTCGAGTGCCTTTCGCATGGATGCCGATGTGCCCTTGGTGGTGCCGGAAGTCAATCCGACCGACGCGCTCGATCGCCCGCGCGGGGTGATCGCCAACCCCAACTGCACGACTATTCAAATGGTTGTGGCCCTGAAGGCTATTGAGGAACTCTCTCATATCAAGCGGGTTCACGTCTCGACCTATCAGTCGGCCAGCGGTGCCGGAGCGGCGGCGATGGACGAATTGGTCGAACAGACGCGCCAACTCTCCGTGGGCGAGGAGCCTACGATCGAAAAATTTGCCTATCAACTCGCATTTAACGTCATCCCGCAGGTCGATGTCTTTACCGACAACGGCTATACGAAGGAGGAGATGAAGATGTTCAACGAGACGCGCAAGATCATGCACTCCGACGTGAAAGTCAGTGCCACCTGTGTGCGTGTGCCGGTCATGCGGGCACATTCCGAATCGGTTTGGGTCGAAACCGAGCGTCCCGTCTCGGTCGCCGAAGTGCGCGAAGCGTTTGCTTCAGCTGAGGGTGTGGTGTTGTGCGACGATCCGCAAGCCAAAGAGTACCCGATGCCCCTGCCCCTGGCGGGTTGCGATGCGGTCTATGTGGGACGCATCCGCAAGGATTTGACCGACGACAACGGCCTGACCTTCTGGTGCGTCAGCGACCAAATCCGCAAAGGCGCGGCACTCAACGCGGTGCAAATTGCCGAGTGGTTGATCGCCAACAACGGTCTGTAAACTCCTAAAAATCTAAAATAATAAGCCGGGTTCCCTTTTGGGAATCCGGCTTATTATTTTGCATGGATTCGTTTATTCCATGTCGCTATATTCGTCGATGGCGAAGGTTCGGGGTGCTCCTCCGGAGAGGGCTTTATTATAGCCATAGGTGAAAATCACTTCGTGCGTCTCTTCCTCTGCGCCATAGGCGGGCAGGGAGTGGATTACGAGGGTGACCGATTCCTTTCCGTCGATTTCCAAAGGCCCTATATCGAAGGAGGCGATGCCCTTCCTTGTGAACACAACAGGGTCGCTCTGTGTGGTGGGTGGCTCAGGAAGCGCATAAATGAGGCCGGAGTTGTACCGCAGTTCGAGGTGAATTTTCCCGGCTTCGTCGACTTTCAAGCCGTCTCGAACCAAGTTAATATCCGGACGGCCATTCTTCCCCAAATAGCTAAATTCAACATTCAGGTAATGCGCCCCGACCCAAAGGTCGCGGACACCGAGCGGGTCGTGCCCCAATTGGGCATCGTTTTCCTCGGTCAGCGCGACGATCTCGCGGGTCAGCACGTTGTACGCCGCGTTGAGCTTTACGTCGTAGTCGTATCCGCTATCTTTCGGTGCATCGTACAGAATCGTGTAGTTGGCCACGATCCGTTGCCCCTCTTTCGGGCGGTATCCCCGCAGGGCGGTGGCGGCGACCCACATCCGCTCGCCCTCGTCCGTGTTGAAATAGAAATAAGGCTCGCCGTCGGGATTTTCCACCGTGGCCATATCGACCCAATATTTGTTGAGCGAATAACCATTGTACTCGTCGTTGCACCCGCCCGCCAACAGCAGCGCCGGAACGAGCCATAAACCAAAGATTTTTTTCATAACCATTACTTAATTTTATGTTTGGATTTGTTTCCCTTTGTGAACTATGACGCTTTTTGACCCCGAAACGTTGCACAACGAAGAAGTTCCATGTAAATTTGTAAGAGTTTGTTTAGATTTTTCCGCCGAAGCTATTTTTTAGCTATTTTTGAGATCGTTTTTTGCCTGAAACGAGGCGCAATGGGGGGGCCATTGTAACGAGTTGCAGGTAAAAAACAAGCCAAAAAGAGCAAAAAAGAGCGAGAACGGAAAATTCTAAACAAGCTCTAAATGAGCACACCTATCATCCAACTCGAAAATATCACCAAGTCGTTCGGCGAGCGCGTTTTGTACGAGGGCCTGAGCCTGACGCTGACTGACGACCAGCGGGCGGCACTGATCGCCCCCAACGGCGCGGGCAAAACCACCCTGCTCCGGCTGATTGCCGGGATCGAGTCGCCCGATAGCGGAACTGTCACTTTTCAGAACGACCTGCGTGTCGGGTTTTTGGAGCAAGAACCCGCCCTGCCCGAGCAGGCCACCGTGTTGGAAGCCCTCTACCAAACCGGCTCCGAGGCGGGTGAGACGGTCAAGGCCTATGAACAGGCCCTGCTGAAAAACGACCGGGCGCGCTTGGAGGAGCTGTTGCCGCAGATGGATCGCCTTTCGGCGTGGGATTACGAGTCGCGGGCGCGGGCCATTTTGACCAAACTGCGGATCACCGACCTCGAACAGCCCGTGAGCACCCTCTCCGGCGGACAGCGCAAGCGAGTGGCGTTGGCGGCCATCCTGATCGACGACCCGCAGGTGCTGATCCTCGACGAGCCGACCAACCACCTCGATCTGGACATGGTCGAATGGCTCGAAGAGTTTCTGCTCAAGCGCAAAAAACCGCTCCTGTTGGTGACCCACGACCGCTATTTTTTGGATCGAATTTGCAACGTCATTTACGAGTTAGACCAAAAAAAGCTATACAGTTACACGGGCGGCTATACCGAATACCTCATCAAGCGCGAGGAACGCATCGCCCGCTTTCATGCCGAGGTCGACCGGGCGCAGAACCTCTACCGCACGGAGTTGGAGTGGATGCGCCGGATGCCGCAGGCACGAGGAACGAAGGCCAAATACCGCAAGGATGCCTTTCTCGAAACCCGCGAACGCGCCTTTCAGAAGCGCGACGAGGGAAATGTGCGCATCCCGATCAAGGCACAACGCCTCGGGACAAAAATCTTTGAGGTCGAACACCTCTTCAAAAGCTACGGCGAGCGGGTCATCCTGCGCGATTTCTCCTACACCTTTGCCCGGTACGAGAAAATGGGGATCATCGGCGAGAACGGCACGGGCAAGACGACTTTTCTGAACCTCATCGCCGGTCTTGTGCCGCCCGACAGCGGGACGATCGACATCGGCGAGAGCGTGCGCCTGGGCTATTACCGCCAGCAGGGGATTGCTTTTGACGAAGGCGAAAAGGTGATCGACATCGCCCGCCGGATTGCCGAAGTGGTCACGCTGGGCGACGGCAGTACGATCAGCGTGTCGAGTTTCCTGAACCAATTTCTCTTTCCCCCGGCGCGGCAACAGGATTTTGTGGCCAAACTGAGCGGCGGCGAGCGGAGGAGGCTCTACCTGCTGACTATTCTAATGCGTTCGCCCAACTTCCTGATGCTCGACGAGCCGACCAACGACTTGGATATTATGACCCTCAACGTGCTGGAGGAGTACCTGCAAAACTTCGCCGGGTGTATAATAATCGTCTCCCACGACCGTTATTTCATGGACAAAGTGGCCGAGCACCTCTTGGTCTTTGAGGGCGCGGGAGCGATCCGCGATTTCCCCGGCAATTACACCCAATACCGCAACGAAGTCTTGGAGCGGGAGGAGGCCGCCGCCTCAAAAACCACCGCGCAAGCCGCCAAAACAACACCAGCCCCTCGCACCCCCCGTGCCGACAACCGTGCCGAACGCCCGCGAAAAATGAGTTTCCGCGAGCGGCAGGAGTTCGAGCAATTGGGGCGGGAGATCGAAGCGTTGGAAGAAGAAAAACGGACGTTAGAGAGCACTCTGGCGGGTGGTTCGTTAAAAAACGATGAAATTTTGGCGGCCTCGACCCGTATCGGCGTGGTTCTTGAAGAACTCGACGAAAAAGAGATGCGGTGGCTGGAATTGAGCGAGTTGTTGTAAGGCAATACCTCTTTTTATAATAATAAGATAGAATTTACGTTATGTCATATAGTAATGCAATTAGTATAATAGAAAAAATAAGGAGATCAAAAAAATGCGAACCAATCATTCAAAAATACTGGAAGATGTATTGCGGGTGGCGCAACAGAACTTGGGGCGTTCCGGCAGTGGCCACACCCTGAGTGTGGATCACCTCTTTCTCGCCCTGCTGAAAGAGAATAAGGGACACGCCGTCACCATCCTGCGCAAACTGCTGAGCGAAGAGGAGATCGAATTTGCCCGCCTGAAAATCGAACAGATTTTGGGTCAAAAACCGGTGCTGATCGGGGGAAACCCGACCATGGAAAAACGGTTGTACGACCTCTCCATGTTGCGGATCGAGAACACGCTCCGCTCCATGTACGTCGAAATGCTCGATTCGGGGCAGACCACCATCCATACCGGCCATTTTCTGCTGACGATCCTCAAGGATAACCGCCACGTGGCCACGCAGGTGCTCAACCAATTCTACGGCATCACGTATGACAAAGTAAAACCGTTGGTGGCCTTGTTGCCGCAGGACGAAGACGGCTATACGCCGGGCGACGAAGAGAACGAGATCGAAATGTACAGCGAAGGCGACGAAGAGGCGGGCGAGCAGGAATCGTTCGACACGCCGACCACCGCTCCCCGTCCGGGGAAAAAGGGCACGCCTTCGATGCTTGAAAAATTCGGAACCGACCTGACGCGCGCCGCCACCGAGGGCAAACTCGACCCGGTGATCGGACGCGCCGACGAGATCAGCCGCCTGATTCAGGTGCTGGGTCGTCGCAAGAAGAACAACCCGATCCTGATCGGCGAGGCCGGTGTGGGTAAATCGGCCATTGTCGAGGGGCTTGCCCTGCGCATCGCCCAACGCGACGTGCCTTATGCCTTGTTGAATAAGCGGATATATACGTTGGATGTGGCTTCGCTCGTGGCCGGAACAAAATACCGGGGTCAGTTCGAGGAACGGATGAAAACGCTCCTGAAAGAGCTTTCGGGGCGCAACGACATCGTGCTGTTTATCGACGAAATCCACACCATTGTCGGCGCGGGAAGCACCCAGGGGTCGTTGGACACGGCCAATATCCTGAAACCGGCGCTGGCGCGGGGCGATCTGCAATGTATCGGAGCGACCACGCTGGACGAATACCGCCAGTCGATCGAGTCGGACGGTGCGTTGGAACGCCGTTTCCAAAAGATAATGGTCGAACCGACGACCAAAGCCGACACGCTGGCGATCCTGCGCAACATCAAGAAACATTACGAGGATTACCACTTCGTGACCTATACCGACGAGGCGATCGAGGCGAGTGTCGAATTGACCGACCGCTATGTGACCGACCGGTACTTCCCCGACAAGGCGATCGACGTCTTGGACGAGGCGGGTGCCAAAGCGCACATCTTCCAAGTCAATGCGCCGGAACCGCTGTTGGCCGCCGACCGCGAGTTGGAACAGGTGCAGGTCGACAAGAAAACCGCTGTCGCTCAGCAAGATTTTGAACAGGCCGCTACCCTGCGCAACCGGGAGATCGAGCTGAAGCAGTCGATCGAGGCCCTGCGTCGCCAGTGGGAAGAGGAAGTTGGCACGAGCCGCGTGGAGATTGGCCGGGAACAGATCGAGGCCATTGTGGCTTCGATGACCGGGGTACCGGTCGAGAAGATTTCGATGAACGAAAAGGCGCGCCTGAAGGGGATGGCCGAGTACCTCTCCCGCGTGGTTATCGGGC
The DNA here is from genome assembly GCA_031262465.1 of Rikenellaceae bacterium. GTDB lineage: Bacteria > Bacteroidota > Bacteroidia > Bacteroidales > Rikenellaceae > JAJQAW01. Next base: position 5,804 of record JAISHQ010000119.1, on the reverse strand, counting down.
AACCGGCCGCCGTAGAGAAGGTGACTAAGGCGATCCACCGCAGTCGGGCGGGGCTGAAAGACCCGAAGCGTCCGATCGGAACGTTCCTCTTTGTCGGGCCGACCGGGGTCGGTAAGACCCATTTGGCCAAAGAGTTGGCGAAATTTATGTTCGACCGCGACGATGCCCTGATTCGGATCGACATGAGCGAATATTCGGAGAAATACAACGTGAGCCGCCTGATCGGGTCTCCTCCGGGCTACGTCGGTTACGGCGAGGGCGGTCAGCTGACCGAACAGGTACGCCGTCACCCTTACTCGGTGATTCTGTTCGACGAGATCGAAAAGGCGCATCCGGATGTCTTCAACATCATGCTCCAGATTTTCGACGACGGTCACCTGACCGACGGGCAGGGGCGCAAGGTCGATTTCCGGAATACGATCCTGATTATGACCTCCAACGTCGGCTCTCGGGCGGCTTCGGAGAATACGAACGGTCTGGGTTTCAATACGGTGACACGGGTCGAAAACGAGCAGACACGTCCCGATTTGATCTATCGTAAAGCTCTCTCGAAGCTCTTTGCGCCGGAATTTATCAACCGGATCGACGACATCGTGGTCTTCAACACGCTGGCCACCGCCGACATTCGCCGGATCGTCGACTTGGAGTTCTCGCACTTCGCCGCCCGCGCCCACGCGCTCGGTTACACGGTGACGCTCACCGCCACAGCCAAAGATTTTCTGGTCGAAGCGGGGTACGAACCCAAGTACGGGGTACGTTCACTGCGGCGGGCGATGCTCGAACACGTCGAGGAACCCTTTGCCGAACTGATCGTTGGCGGCCAGGTCGCTCCGGGCGACCGGATCACCGCCACCCTCAACAAGGACAAAGATGGCCTCACCCTGACCGCCAAACCGACCCAAGTCGAAACGGTCAATAAGGCCGGTGAATGAACAAAAAAAGCGGACTTTAGTCCGCTTTTTTTGTTCGGGGTGCTCGTCTCTTGCCTGCTTAAACTCTCACCTTTTCGTGGGCATTTCGATAAGCGACCGGGGTTATTCCGTACTCCTTTTTAAAGAGTTTGATGAAATGGGAGGTGTTCGGGAAGTTGCATTCGATGCCGATTTGGTTCACCGATTTCCCCGTGGATACCAACAGCAACCGGGCATGAGCCAGCCGTTGGTGGATGCACCATTGGTGGGGCGGCTCATTGAACCGTTTTTTGAACTCCTTTTTGAAAGCGGTCAGGCTGCGGTTGCACTTTTGAGCCAACTCCTCGATTGAGATGTCAGTAAAAATGTTGTCGTGGACAATTTGCTCGAAGCTGGCCATCGAGGTGTCCATGTTGTTGAGGATGCTTTTTTTGAGGCAACACGCCTCTTCGGACAACAACAGGTAGACCAACTCGGTCATTTTCAGGTTTTCGGCGACGGCATTTCGGCCAAACACGTCATCGCTCAGGTACTGATCGACAGCGTTGAAAAAGATTTTCAGCCCGTTCCACGCCGGATAGCTGACCTCTGTGCGCCCGTGGCAATTGGGGCAATCGTGGTCGTTGCGAATATCCAATTGGTAATTCAGGCTGAGGTGTTTCAATATTTGATTGATCTGGAGCGTGTCGTAAAAGAATACGATCTGCTCGAACGATTTGCCCGCCTCGGGCACATCTTCGATGTAGTGATTTCCGACACCGAGGTAGTAAACAGTACCCTTTTCGACCTCCTGCCGGGCATCTCCGTGGTAGACGTAGCGCGTGCCACCCAAGACATAGCCGATGGCATGGCGGTGAAGCGTGGTCGCCTGAATCCCGTTGCGGTACGACTGCGTGTACTTGACAATGGTTGGTTGCTGAAGGGGTGTTATTTCATTCATATTTTTTAAATTTATTATACGGTTATTAGTGGATATAATACCGAAGTGCAAAGTTATAATTAAAATACATACTATATAACATTTAATGGTAAAATAATAATGTTTTGCGGCATATTCAATAAATTAAATATTGTATCACGGTAAAGCACGATTCATTCAAACAGCAACCATACTCGTGATTTTTGCCTCCAACTGACAGATTAGTGGGAAATTTTGCTTATTTTGCGTCCGATGCAAACCGATTTTAAATACCGCTTGGATCGCCGCGCGCGGAGGCTGACCTGGATCATCTCGCTGGTCGTGGTCGTGGCCGCGCTGTTTTTTGTGCTGTATAGCCGCAGCGGCTATTTTCCGATTTGGTTTACCTTTTTCTTAATCACCGTTTTGACGCTCTACCTGCTCTCGATCCCCCGAAAAATCCGGGTCACACCCGACGCGCTGAACATTCAGTGTGTGGTCGAATTGACCTCAATCGCCTTGGAGGACATCGTGCAGATTCGTAAAATGGAGGGTAGCGAGATGAAATATGCGGTTCCTCTGCTGGCGAGCTATGGTTTTTTCGGTTATTACGGCTGGTACTATAACATCTCCGAATTTTCGCTGTTTAAGGTCTATGCCTCCCAATGGGGAAATTTTGTGCGCATCGAAGATATTTACGAGACCGTCTATGTCGTGAGTTGCGACTCCCCCGACGATTTGATAGCCACCGTGTTAAACGCACGGAAAAAGGAATAATAAATTATGAATTATAAATTATGAATTATGAATTATTTGTCTTTACTCGGCCTTATTTTTTGCAGGGCGAAGCCCCATTCATAATTCATAATTTAAATTAATGGTTTTCAGGAAGATCACATTCGCCTGCGGGTGTAGATGATTATGAATTATTTGTCTTTACTCGGCCTTATTTTTTTGCACGGCGAAGCCCCATTCATAATTCATAATTTATAATTCATAATTCATTACGACATGGATCGACAGATAGCCTATTTGAAGGAGTTTATGACCGCTGAGCGTTTTGAGGTGCTCAGGCGGGCGGTGGGTTTGCGTACCCGTTATATGACGGTGTGTTTGGAGAATATTTTCCATCCGCAGAATGCCAGCGCGGTGGTGCGCTCGTGCGAAGCCTTTGGCATTCAGGATATTCATGCGGTGGAGGTGTTGACCCGCTTCAAGCCCAATGTGAATATTGTTCGGGGCACCGACAAATGGATCGACATCCACCGTTATCGTTCGCAGGATGCTTCGGCGCGGCTGATCGCGCGGCTCAAGGGACAGGGGTATCGCATTGTGGCCACCTCTCCCCACATTGAAGATACGACTCCTGAGGCTTTTGATGTGACTGCTGGGCCGTTTGCCTTGTTTTTCGGGACGGAGCACGCCGGGATTTCGGACACGGTGCGCGCCGAGGCCGACGAGTTCATCAAAATACCGATGTACGGCATGGTCGAAAGCCTCAACATTTCGGTCTGCGCGGCCATTTTGCTCTATATGCTTTCGCGGCGGGTACACACGACGGTCGACAATTGGCCATTGCCCGAGGAGGATCAAAAAAGCATCCTCTTCCGCTGGATGATGAGTTCGGTCAAAGACAGCCGACGAATCATGGAGCGGTTTGTCGGGTGAGGCACACGGAACTGTTTTTCTATACACAAACGAGCGGCTGATTGGCCGCTCGTTTGCATAGAATAATGTGTGGTTCAGTGTATTATCGTTCGCTATTCCCCGCGCTTGCCGTATTTACCCATGGGTATGGCAAGTCCGAGCGTTACGTTCATTGAACTTTGGCTGATGGGCACCCATTGCGGGGTGTGTTTGGAGAGCAGTATGTCCGTGGCCAAGAAGAGGTTGATCCATTTCGGGCAGAGGTTCAGGGCCAGCCCAACGGCTCCACCCCGGTTGTCGATCACCGAATAGCTTGCCGCGAGATCGAGCCAGCTCAGGGGGCGGTAATTGACCGATCCGGTGATGTTTTGTAGGGTTTTATACTCCCAGAAGCGCGCCGAATAGAGAACGCCGAAGCCGAGTTTATAGTCTGTCAACTTATATTCCAGCCCGGCGTTGAGCGATGCGCGCAGGGATGTTGTCGTGCCGCTCACTTCGCCCACCTTAAATTTCAAAATATCGAGGTTGAAATCGGGCTGTGTGTTGGTGCCGTTCTGATCGACGGTCATGCCCGAGAACTCCATTTGCTCGGTCGACAAGCCCGTGCTACTCATCTTTTTGTCCCAGTTGATGAAACCGATGTCGTTGACTGCCAATGAAGCCTGCAAATCAGGGAGGATGTCGTAAGTTGCCCCCAAGTCGATGGCCAGACCGTAACCTGCCGGTTGATTGAGCTTCAAATCGAGGTCTTCAATCTTGTAGGTTCCGTCCGAGCTGTGTGTGAGATCATCTGTCCCGGCTCCTGCGGCGCTTATGTCGAACTGTCCGGAAGCGGCCATCCTCCACATATCCTCGTGAAACGATATATCCACCTGGTCGTAATTGAACCGGGTGCGAGCCATTCCGGCGAGAAACTTACCCCGGACACCGATATACAATTTGTCGTTCATCAGCGGGAGGGAGTAGTTGAAGCCCGCTTCGAGGTAATTGGCCGCTGCGACCCCGAGGTCCTTTATCGTACTGTCTTTGCCGGTCTTGAGGAACTCGAACAGCGAGTAGGGCAGGCTCAGGTCTGCCGTTGTGCGTAAATTGAGGTCGAAGGACCAAAAATTCTTCTGATTACGGGTGTACTGACCGAATCCGATTAGATTGACACGAATGTCGTTTCCTATCGTGTTCATCTTTTTGAGGTTAGCGAGAGCCTCGGTCGACGATACGGAACTGTCGAGCAGTGTCACGAGTTTGCCTCCCCGGGAGTAAAAGATGTCGTCGAGGGTGATGTTGCCGGTCTGGTTTATGTTTAAACCGCCGAGGCCGGGGATGTTGAAGTATCCGCGCTGGGGAGCAAATGCCGGGTAATACTGCGAGCGAAGGGTCGATCCCTCCATGAAATAGGAAGTCGGGCTTTGAGCCGTGGCAGGGGTCGCCAAGATCAACGCAGTGGCGATAAGGATAGGTAATTTTCTCATTGTCGGTTGCGTTTTATTAGTTAAGTTTCAGACCTCCACGTTTGACCAGTTTCAGCGTGATCGTTATCTGATTCTTATGTGCCGTATCGAAATTGTTCACCCTGGGGTAGTATTTTTGGAGGATGAATGGAATATGCACCGTCATGCCAGATGCCATCTGCCGCAGATCGTCGGCATAGATTCGTGTCTCACTGATGATGTTGTTGTCTTCCTCTGCTTCCATATTTACCTGAAAAGTCACGCTCGTGGGGGCGAGAACCGGGGCTATATGCATACTTACAGGCAACTTATTGCTGATCGTGCCGTACATCGACAGTGTGTTCTGAGCATTGGGGGTACCCTTCGGATCGAGGTTGTCGGCGAGCATATCCACCACTTCGCTGTCGATGCTGAAAGCCTCGATGTCGTACTCCACACCATCCATTTCGATTGTGGTTAAAAAGCTGTGACCCAGCGATATGACTTCCTCGGCGAGTAGCTCGCGCAGAGTCGGGTTGTTTAGATACCCGTTTGTAAACATCGTCACGAATGTCTGCTCTGTAACTCCGGGCAACAAGGTCATGAACCGATGTATGTAATCGTCGGAAGCAAGCAGTGTGGCCACACTGTTGAGTTTAGCCTCGTCGGTTGTCATCTGTGACAACGTCGCATCGAGCAACGCTTCAACATAAGTGATATCGCTCTGCATCTTCTCGATATCCACATATTTTCCTTTTGCATCGCTGTCGGGCAGATCAGTCGGAAGCCAAATGTCGGCCTCTTCGAATATCGTCTGAATGGATTCATCTCCTTGGCTGATTTCATCCAAAGATACGTGAACCGTTACCATCGGAATTTTGAATTCCGATCCATCGCCGCCGATCGTGGTGTTGTCGGTGT
>JAISHQ010000101.1 GCA_031262465.1 Rikenellaceae bacterium | reverse complement strand
CTTTTTCGACCGATCCACGGCCAAGGGCGATACGGTCACCTACATCGAAACGCTTTCGCCCGATCTGCACCGGATAGGAGAGATTAAAATCCCTTATGGAGGGTCAAACGAACTTACGTTCCAGTATAGTCAAGGAGGGTTTTTGTTTCAGGACGTTCCTCCGATTTTTTCCGACAACGGAACATCCCTGCTTATCAAAGAGCCGAGAAACGATACCGTGTTCCGCTATGTGGATCAGGCGACGTTAGAGCCTCTCTTTCGGGTGGAAATGGGCGACTATTTTCCGGCGGACAAACTTCTCGACGAAAATCAATGGATAGATGGATCGGTCGTTGACGATGTGATGAAAAATCGTCGCAGTAGCCCTTTCGAAAAATACAACCACGGCTGGGTTACCGCGATTTACGAGGGAGAACGCTACCTCGTTGTCGAGATCGGGTCAAACAAGAGGGGGTATTGTATTTTTGACAAAAACGATCTTATTCATGGTTTTTGGGCGAAAGGACTATTATCCCTCGACGGGATTGCCTTTACCCCCTGCTACATCCGTGATAATCAGCTTGTCGGGTATATGCAGGCGATCGACATCGTGGACAACGCCGAGCAGATCACCGACCCCGACCTAAAAGCCCTCGCCGCCACCCTCACCGAGAACGACAACCCCGTCGTCGTTGTTGCGAAATTGAAAGAATAACCCCTTAAACGAACGGATCATGAAAAACACGACTATCGCGCTTTTATTCTCCCTCTGCCTGCTGGCCGGTTGCGGCCAAAAAACAGAACAGGGAGCGATTCCTGTATTTGATGTCGCATCGGCCATCGAAACCCCGCAACCGTTCGACCTCACGGAAATCGCCGAAAGCGTTGAGTTTATCGCCTTAGATAGCCAAACGGAGGCTTTGGTCGGCGAGATTCGTACATTAGAGGAGTCGAAAAACGGATTTTACATACACGATGGTATGGAAACGCCCGTCAAATTTTTTGATAAAACGGGAAAGTTCCATTCGACAAGGGGCGGGATTGGAAGAGGCCCAGGGGAATTTAATTTCTTGTTGGGGATGGCGGTAGATTATGAGTCGGACAACGTTTACCTGAATACCAGATCATCGACGAATGTGATGAGGAAGTACGATTCGAGTGGTCGCCAGATCGCCGAAGCCGAAACAAACCTCTTTTCCGTTAGCCTTGAGATTGTATGTTATGACGGCCAGTTAATCGTCATGAATTATCCCTACGTAGAACCCGATGCAGACGGCAACGTTCCTTTGCTCTACATTTTTACCTCTGATTTGGAGCCTAAAGACACCCTGAAAATCCCCCACAAAGCAACAAGCGATTTTATTATACGCAATTCGCAGATTCTGTCGAACAATGGCCAAGAGTTGCTCATCAAAGAGGAACTGAACGACACTCTGTTTTACTATCGCAAACAAGCCTTGGTACCTGCCTATACGTTGGATATGGGTAAATACTATTTCTCTGAAAAAATAATGTGGGATTTGTCAATGGAACAGCAGTGGAACAACTATTATTCGATAAATAATCTATATGAAGGCAGTCGCTATCTCTTTGTCATGGTGAAACAAGGGGGGGGTGGTTATCGTGGAGCTCTTGTTTTCGATAAAAACGAACCTTCGTCCGGTTTTACGGCCGCTGATCCGAAGGGGAGATACGGGCTTCTTTTCGTCGGTGGATTGAAATTTACACCGATGTACATCCGCGATAATCAACTTGTCGGGTATATGCAGGCGCTCGACATCGTGGACAACGCCGAACACATCACCGACCCCGACCTAAAAGCCCTTGCCGCCACCCTCACCGAAGACGACAATCCGGTGATTGTTGTTGCGAAACTGAAGGAATAACGATTATTCCACCCCTGCCCACCGCAGAATCAAAGGCTGGGCGAAGTGGTAAAGCAGTGCCCAGCAGACGAAGCGGGCGGTTTTGCCGATGAGCATAAACAGGGCGACTTTTCCCACGCTGACTTTGTAGAAGCCTAAGCCCAAAGCCAGCACATCGCCGATGCCCGGCAACCACGAAAAGAACGCAAGCCCCGAGCCGTATTTGGCGATGCGAACTTGCTGTTTTTCAAGGGTTTCGGGTTTGACCCTCAGCCATCGTTCGATCCACTCCCACCGGGCATAATAGCCCATGGCGTAGGAGATCATCCCGCCCGCCCAATTGCCTAACGAGGCAACCACGACCGAGGTGACCGTGTCGCCCCCGGCGGCCAACAGGGCGATCAACAGCACATCGGAGCTAAACGGAACGACGGTCGCGGCCAACATAGCCCCGATAAATAACCCCGCATAGCCCCACGCCATTAACCACTCCATGCCCTATTCCTCGTATTTATTGCGCCATAACTGCGCCATTCTCTGCGCAATTTCGCGCTCTTTCGGATTATCGCCCGGGGTGTAGAGGCGTTTGCCCTCCAGCCCGGCGGGCATAAACTCCTGATCGGTGAAATTACCGGCGAAACTGTGGGCGTATTTGTAATCCTTGCCGTAATCGAGCGAACGCATCAGCTTGGTCGGCGCGTTGCGGATGTGCAGGGGCACCGGGCGGTTGGTTGTGTCGTGATTGACCAAGCCCAACGCCTGGTCGATCGCCAAGTAGGCCGAATTGCTCTTGGGGCTGGTGGCCAAATAGATCGTCGCCTCGGCCAGCGGAATGCGCGCCTCGGGCATCCCGATTTTGTGTACGATGTCGAAAGCCGCGTTGGCCATCAACAGGGCGTTCGGGTTGGCCAGCCCGATGTCCTCGGCGGCCAAAATGGCCAATCGGCGGGCGATGAATTTCACGTCCTCGCCCCCCGCCAGCATCCGCGCCAAGTAATAGATGGCCGCGTTGGGGTCGCTCCCGCGCACCGATTTGATGAAGGCCGAAATCACGTCATAGTGTTGCTCGCCGTTTTTGTCGTACAGGGCGATATTTTGTTGCAGGCAGTCGGTCACCTGCGCGTCGTTGATCGTGATTTCGCCCTCGGTGGCGTTGCTCAGGATGTCGAGGATGTTGAGCAATTTGCGGGCATCGCCACCCGAAAAGGTAAAGAGCGCGGCGGTCTGCTCGATCTTCACCCCGTGCTCGCGCAACAGGCTGTCCTCGCGCACAGCGCGCTGGAGCAGGGTATCTAACTCCGTCTCGTTCATCGGTTTGAGCACATAGACCTGACAGCGGGAAAGCAGGGGGGAGATCACCTCGAACGACGGGTTTTCGGTCGTGGCACCGATCAGCGTGATCGTGCCCTGCTCCACGGCACCCAACAGCGAGTCCTGTTGCGATTTGTTGAAGCGGTGGATTTCGTCGATGAACAGGAAAGGCGACGGGGTGTTGAAAAAGCGTTGCGCTTTGGCCTTTTCGATCACCTCGCGCACCTCTTTGACCCCCGAATTGACCGCGCTCAGCGTAAACAGCGGCCGCCCGAGCGCGTGGGCGACTAACTTGGCCAACGTGGTTTTGCCCACGCCGGGAGGCCCCCACAGGATAAACGAGGGCACATTGCCGGTCTCGATAAATCGCCGGAACACCCCCTCCTTACCGACCAGATGCTCCTGACCGATGTATTCATCTAAACTCTTGGGCCGCAACCGTTCGGCCAACGGAATATTGGTTTGCATAGTGTACAAAGTTACGATTTTTACCGCAAAAAACCGACAGCCATCATTTTAAAGAGCTTGTTGTAGGGAAAATTCATATATTTGCAATATAACCAAAAACGAATAGACAAAACAGAGGAAACAAAATATCGAGCAATATCATATAGAACTTACCCGTTAATCAAAATCGCAGAATATGAAAAAGATGATGTTTTTATTCCTCGTAGCCGTGATGTGTATGGCTAACGTTTGCAATCCCGAGGAGAGTGAAAATTATCACCGGACGGTCAAAGTGACGAATAACGCCGATTATGCGATATATGTTACTCCTTGTTGGATTGAGCCATGGGAAAATCCCGAAGCCGAGTTCTTTAAATATCCATGGAGAGAAAATACAGAAAAAGGAGGGGGCACCGGAGAACCTGAAAATAGGGTGAATCCCGGAGAAACCAATACTTCCGCGATGTATCAAAACAGACCAACCGGGAATTACGAAGGTATGGGGTCAAGAACGCGTTTGAGACTCTATATCGTGGATGCAGCCGCTTATGACCAAATCCCGATTGGGGCGACGATCCCGAACGAGACGCTTTTGGATCGTCGGGATTACTCTCTCGAAGACTTGAGGGCAATTAATTTCCACATCCATTACCCGTGGGATGAGTGATACGCCATAAACATTGATGAGAGCCGCCCCTTTCGGGGCGGCTCTTTACCGAATAATCTCCATGTTGTTCTGCGTGGTGATTTTTTCGCAGTAACAGCATTTTAGGTTGATTTTTTCGCCTTTTTTTATCACGTCGAAGCGGGTTTTGATCCGCTCGTGGTTGGTGATGCAGGCAGGGTTGACGCACTTGACAATGCCAGCGATCCGGTCGGGCACCTCGACGTTGCGTTTTTCGACCACCTGATAGTCGCGGATCGTGTTGACGCGCGCCGCCGGGGCCACAAAGGCGATTTTGTCGATCTGCTCGTCGGCCAAATAGTGGTTGTCGATCTTGATGATCGCTTTGGTACTCATCCGTCGGCTTTCGAGGTTGGTGCCGAAGGTGATCGGCTCTTTCACCTTGTCCAAATCGAGGATCGCGATGATCTTGAAGAGCGAGTCCGAGGGGATGTGGTCAATGGTCGTCCCATTCTCGATCGCCTTGACTTTCATTTGTTTTTCGGCTGTCATATCCGGTGATGCTTTAGCGTTTAATCCGTGTTTAATTGGCGTTTAACAGGTAGTTGATGATGGCCATCCGTACATAAACCCCGTTTTCGGTTTGCTGGAAATAATAGGCCTTCGGGTTGCTGTCGACCTCCGGGTCGATCTCGTTGACCCGGGGCAGGGGGTGCAACACCCGCGTGTTGGCTTTAGTTCCGGCCAACATCGCCTCGCGCAGGATGTAAGCGTTTTTGACCCGTTCATATTCCATTGGGTCGCGGAAGCGTTCGCGCTGAACACGAGTCATATAAATAATGTCGGCCGAGGCGATGTGCTCCTCCATGCTCTCGGTCTCGGTGTAGACAATGCCCCGGTCGGAGAGGTATTGTTTATACTCGTTGGGCATCCGAAGCTCCTGCGGCGAGACAAAGGTAAAGGTCGTCCGGAAGAGCGAGAGGGCTTGCAGGAGCGAGTGAACCGTGCGCCCGTATTTCAGGTCGCCGACCATCATGATGTTGATGCCGTCAAGCGTGCCCTGCGTCTTTTGAATCGAATAGAGGTCGAGCAGGGTCTGGCTCGGGTGCTGGTTCGACCCGTCACCGGCGTTGACAATGGGCACTTTGGCAATTTCGCTGGCATAGCGCGGGGCACCCTCCAGGGAGTGGCGCATGACGATCATGTCGCAATAGTTCGAGATGGTCGAGATCGTGTCGTGAAACGTCTCCCCCTTGCTCACGCTGGTGTTGGTCGTGTCGGAAAAGCCGATCACACGGCCTCCCAAGCGGTTGATCGCGCTCTCGAAACTCAGCCGGGTGCGGGTCGAGGGTTCAAAAAAGAGGCAGGCGATCACCTTGTCGATCAACAGCCGCTGAGCCGGGTTGGCTTCAAAACCGGCGGCAAGTTCCATGATGCGGAGAATTTCCTCCTTGGTGAAATCGGTAATCGAGACGAGGCTTTTTTTCATTGTATATTACTTATTTATAGTCTTTTATCAGCTCTTATTTAAAGTATAAAAACGTCACCTGCGCGCCGTCAATCGCGCCTAACTTCCCCTGCAACACATCGGCCTCACTACGCGGGGTGGCCAACACCATCCGACAGAGGTTGTCCAACTGCTGTTCGACCACGCGGGGGCGGTCGCTCTTGATCGTTTTCATCACCTCGTTCATCGCCAAATAGGGGAAAACAACCTCAAAATAGGCCTCTTCCGTCACCGTGACGACACCTCCGGCCTCCAACGCCAGCGCGGCGGCCTCCCGGTACGAGTGGATCAGCCCCGGAACGCCCAACAGCGTGCCGCCGAAATAACGAACGACCACGACCAGCACATCGGTCACCTGCCGCGAGAGCAGTTGCCCCAAAATCGGCTTGCCCGCGCTCCCCGAAGGCTCCCCGTCGTCGACCGCCCGGAACGCCTCGCCACGCGGCCCCAACCGATAGGCATAGCACAGGTGGGTGGCATCGTAATAGCGTTTGTGCAAGGCACTTAGGTGCTCTTTGATCTCCTCCTCCGATTCGACATGAAAGGAATAACCGATAAACCGGCTCCCCTTCTCCTTGAAAAGCCCCTCTCCGGCCTCCCGGATCGTCTTGTAACTGTCTTGCTCTGCCATCCCGAAGACAAATTTACGATAATAATTATGAATTATAAATTATGAATTATGAATTGTGGCTTCGCCGCGCAAAAAAGTGAGGTAAGACCGAGCAAAGACAAATAATTCATAATTCATAATTCATAATTGGATAACGTTCATAATTCGATAAAATGACAAAAGAAGAAAATAGCCGATATGAACGGCAGTTGTGGGTCTCCTCTTTCGGGGAGGAGGGGCAGAAGAGGCGCGCGGCGGGGCGGTTGTTGGTGGTTGGAGCCGGGGGGTTGGGTTCGGCCGCGTTGCAATATTTGTGTGCAGGCGGTGTGGGACACATCGGCATTGTCGAGTACGACACGGTGTCTCTCAGCAACTTACAACGCCAGACGCTCTATACGACCGCTGACCTCGGCGCGCCGAAGGCCGAAATTGCCGCCCGGCGGCTGACGGCCATCAATCCGAATGTGAAGATTACGGCCTATCCCCTGCGGCTGACCGAGGAGAATAGCGAGGCGATTTTCCGCGATTACGATGTGGTGGTCGATTGTACGGACAACTATGCCGCCCGCTATGTGATCGACCGGCAATGCGGGCTGTCGGGCATCCCGATGGTCTATGGCACGGCGCAGGAGGCCTCGGGTCAGGTGAGCGTCTTCCACCTATCGGGCGCGGGAAGCTACGCCGCGCTCTACCCGGAACAGGTGGTCGAGGCGGGTTTGCCCGTGGGGGTGCTCTCGCCGATGCCGGGCATTGTGGGAAGCATCGAGGCAATGGAAACCCTGAAAATCCTCACCGGCTATGGTCGTCCGCTGGCCGGTCAACTCTTGATGATCGACGCCCGGGAGATGACCTTTACTCTTTTTCGAGTATAAGGACGTGTTTTACAACAGAGAACTTTAAAAAGTTCCCAAAACTTTTTTTATCTTTGGTCGCTGTAATACGACCTAAACGATGAAAAAAGTACTTCTCTCCCTCTTGCTTTTGGCACCGATCGCCGCCATCGGTCAGCCCTTGAGCGACACCTACCCCCCTTCGGCGGGCGATGTCGAGGTTACCCTTGTCGGCCACGGCACACTGATGGTTCGTTTCGACGGGCAGGTGATCCACATCGACCCGTACAGTCAGGTGGCCGATTACGCCGAACTTCCCGATGCCAATTTGGTGCTGATTACCCACGAACATCCGGATCATTACGATGCAAAGGCAATAGAGCAGGTGGTGACTCCCACCAGTTTGGTCATCGCCAACACCAGCGTCGGCGCTCTCTATGAGCGGACAAACCGCATTTTGGCCAACGGCGAGAGCGCGGAGTGGAACGACGTGAAAATCGAGGCCGTACCGGCCTATAACATTGTTCACGAGCGCGCTCCGG
>JAISHQ010000054.1 GCA_031262465.1 Rikenellaceae bacterium | reverse complement strand
AAAAGAATATCGCTCGTTTTCTTCTTCACTCGCAAGAACTCTTGAAGTCTGCGATAGGTGAGATCATATTTGTTGAACGTGGACTGGGCGATTTCAATGCCTATCAGACTCTCCTGTCGGTCGTTGAATTCTTTGAAGATGCCAAGAAGGGTGTTCGTTTTGATATTTACCCCGAGATAGGCATCTTTCAACATCGAGGCGGTAACTACCAAACCTTGCTCCGTCATTAGAAGATACTTCTCTTTCAGCTTCCCTGCGATGGAGGTGAGGTATTGATTCAGTGTAACGGCTTCTCTTGAGTTACCAGATGCCCTGCCAAATTTCGGATCCCAGATTTTTTCCGAGACGTCCATTTTTACATTAAACTCGACTTTTGTTCCGTCGATGGTGACCCGAGCATAGAGAGGCACTTTCCCATTGGCTTTTCTCTTCTGCCATCGGGCATAAAAGAGTAGGCGAAATGTACTGTTCATAGGCTTATCAATTATTGGTTAAACGTTTACGCAAACGTATGTAACCTATTGATAAACAGACCCGACAAGTCGTCGCCATATTAGGACACCATCCCGCCATTTCGTCCAACTGTCTACCTTTTTTGTCCTGAACTGTCTACCCTCGTGGTATTTTTGTGTTAGGGTACACAGTTAGGTCACGATAAAGTGTCCGATAATGGCTTTGAGATGTCTTGTGCTGGCAACCTTAAGGCAAGAAAAAACCCTCTGAAACGGTGGTTTCAGAGGGTTTGTCGTGATTTTGTCCGTTTGTGTCTTAGGACTTGGAGCGGAAAACGAGACTCGAACTCGCGACCCCGACCTTGGCAAGGTCGTGCTCTACCAACTGAGCTATTTCCGCAATCTTATTATGTTATCCGCAACGTCCTGCGGCGTTTTCCTTTTTTTTGTTAGGCCTCGGCCCCTTGAGCGGAAGACGAGGTTCGAACTCGCGACCCTTAGCTTGGAAGGCTAATGCTCTACCAACTGAGCTACTTCCGCGATCAAACGGGATGCGTGTCCAATCCCGAGGGACAAAAGTAGAAACTTTTTTTATTTCTGCAAAAAGATGCGCGAAAAAAATATGAAGAAATAACTTGTCGAACGAGGAGAAAACGGGCTTTGGACTGACTGTCAGTGTTCTTTATTTTCAGATCAAGGGATAAATATGTTAAAAATTATTCGCGATGTGAAACTTTACCCCAAACAGTTCGTAAATCGAAGCCTTTTACTTATTTTTGCAGGGTATGGTGCTCCTAAATCAAGGGAGCTTCTTTAAAAGGAATTTTAGATGAAAAACAACCTTCAGGGGACGGGTGTGGCGCTGGTGACCCCGTTCGATGAGCATCAAGCGATAGATTACCCCGCGTTGGGGAAGCTGATCGAGTCCGTGATTGCCGGGGGCGCCGATTATTTGGTGGCTTTGGGTACAACGGCCGAAACGCCGACGCTTTCCTCGGCGGAGAAGAGCGAGATACTCTCGTTTGTGCGCGAGCGCAACGCCGGACGGCTGCCGTTGGTGGTCGGGATCGGTGGCAACAACACGCAGGAGACGGTGCGCAAAATCGAGACGACCGACTTAGAGGGCATTGCGGCGGTGCTATCGGTTACACCTTATTATAATAAGCCCTCGCAGGAGGGGCTTTACCAACATTACAAGGCCGTTGCCGAGGCTTCTCCGAGGCCGATTATCTTGTATAACGTCCCGGGACGCACGGGGGTGGAGCTTAAGCCGGAGACAACCTTGCGCTTGGCGCACGATTTCGAGCAGGTTGTGGCGATCAAGGACGCTTCCTGCTCGCTGATGCAGATGGCTTATGTCCTGCGCGACAAGCCGGAACAGTTTATGGTGATTTCGGGCGACGACAACATGGCCCTGCCACTGATCGCCTTAGGGGGCGACGGGGTGATCTCTGTGGCGGCCAATGTCTTTCCTGAGCCGGTTTGCCGGATGGTTCAGTTGTGCCTGACGGGCGATTTTGCCGGGGCCTCGCTGATCCATTTGCACCTGTTGGAGTGTGTCGAAGCCCTCTTCCGCGAAGGGAATCCGGTGGGGGTCAAGGCGGCTTTGGCCCTCAAAGGCATGATGCGGAACGAGCTTCGCCTGCCGTTAGTGCCCTGCTCGGGCGGCCTTTACGCGCACCTTGAATTGCTGATTGAAAAATACGAACTTTAGGGGACTTCGAAAAATCCAAAATACTGCGTTACGCTCCCTCAGAAAAATGCTCGAGTACGTTAAGTACACTGCGCTTTTTCTTCGGTCGCAAGCCTTGTCTTTTGAATTTTTGGAAGTCCCCTGTAATAGATTAAGTGATTTTCCGACTTTACTTATGTACGAATTTAAACGCATCGTTGTCAAGATTGGCAGTAACGTGCTGACCCAGCGGGACGGAACGCTGGACGTGGTTCGCATGGCGGCGCTGGTCGACCAAGTGGCGGCCTTGCGCCGGGCGGGTGTCGAGGTGATCCTAATCTCTTCGGGCGCAGTGGCTTCGGGACGTGGCGAGTTGAAAAGTGGGCAGAAGTTAGACCCCGTGTCGGCGCGCCAATTGTACTCCGCCGTCGGGCAGGCCAAGCTGATTATGCACTATTACGAGCTTTTTCAGAGCCACGGCATGATGTGTGGACAGGTGCTGACGACCAAAGAGAGCCTGCGGAGCCGCCGCTATTACCTGAACCAAAAGAACTGCATGACGGTCATGTTGGGAAACGACGTGATCCCGATCGTCAACGAAAACGACACGATTTCGGTGACCGAGCTGATGTTTACCGACAACGACGAGCTGTCGGGCTTGGTGGCCACCATGATGGATGCCGAGGCACTGATTATCCTGAGCAACATCGACGGCATTTACAACGGCAATCCCAGTGACCCGGCCTGCCAAGTGATTCGGCGCGTGGAGAGCGGCAAACGTTCGGCGCTGACCGATTACATCCAAACCTCCCGGTCGGGCTTCGGGCGCGGCGGGATGCAGACCAAATACCACGTGGCGCGCAAGGTGGCCGACGAGGGGATCACGGTCATCATTGCCAACGGCCAACGCGAGGATATTCTTCCGCAGGTGCTTCGGTCGGGGAGCGACACGGTGTCGACCCGTTTCATTCCTTCGGAGAAGCCGATTTCCGGCGTGAAGAAGTGGATCGCCCACTCCGACGGCTTCGAAAAGGGGCAACTGCACATCAACACCGGGGCTTACGAAGCACTGACCGGCCCGAAAGCCACGAGCCTCCTGCCGGTCGGGGTGACCGAGGTCAAGGGCGATTTTGAGAAAGACGACATTGTCGGCATCTATTACAACGGTCTCCAGATTGGCGTGGGGAAAAGCGCTTTCGACAGCCAAAAAATCGCGGCCCTGATGGGGGTCAAGGGGGGCAGGCCGTTGGTGCATTACGATTACTTATATCTTTTCGACGATGCAAGCAAAAAATCAATTTGAGGCGGCGGTGGCCGCTTCGCGTCGGCTGAACCTGCTCGACGACGAGACGATCAACCGGGTGCTGTTGGCCGTGGCCGACCGGGCAGAAGAGGCTGTGGAGGCGATTTTGGCGGCCAATGCCGAAGATTTGGCCAAAATGGATCGCAACGACCCGATGTACGACCGCCTGCAGTTGACCCCGGAGCGGATTGCAGGGATCGCTGGCGACATTCGTCAGGTGGTCGCATTGCCGTCGCCCCTGGGCAAGGTACTAAGCCAGACAGTGAGGCCTAACGGCATGAAAATCACTAAGGTGAGTGTGCCCTTCGGGGTGGTGGGTGTGATTTACGAGGCGCGCCCCAACGTCAGCTTCGACGTTTTTTCGCTCTGTTTTAAATCGGGCAACGCCTGCATCCTCAAGGGCGGAACCGACGCGCACAGCTCCAATTCGGCCATTGTGGCCTTGATTCGCGAGGTGCTGGAGAGTTTCAACATCGACCCGGCCTGCGTGACTCTGCTTCCGGCTGGGCGCGAGGCGACCGCCGAGCTGTTGGGTGCGGTCGATTTTGTCGATGTCATTATTCCGCGCGGCAGTCAGGGGTTGATCTCCTACGTGCGCGACAACGCCAAAGTGCCTGTCATTGAGACCGGTGCGGGCATCTGCCACACCTATTTCGATGCCGAAGGCGACCTCGACAAGGGGCGCGACATTGTCTTCAACGCCAAAACCCGCCGCCCGAGCGTCTGCAATTCGTTGGACTGCCTCATCATTCACCGCGACCGCTTGGCCGACCTGCCCGAAATCGCTCGTCCGTTGGCCGAAAAATCGGTGCTTATCTATGCCGACCCGCTGGCTTACAAGGCGTTGCAGGGGAATTACCCTGCCGAATGGCTTCAGCCGGCCACACCGGAGAGCTTCGGGACGGAGTTCCTTTCGCTGAAAATGGCGGTGAAGACGGTCGACAGTACCGATCAGGCCATCGACCACGTGACCCGTTACTCCTCGAAACACAGCGAGGCCATTGTGACCGAGAACCCGCAAACGGCCGCCCGCTATGAAAAGGCGATCGACGCGGCGTGTGTCTATGTCAACGTCTCGACGGCTTTTACCGACGGTGCCCAGTTTGGTTTGGGGGCTGAAATCGGCATCAGCACCCAAAAACTCCATGCCCGTGGCCCGATGGGGCTGATGGAGCTGACCTCGTACAAATACCTGATCGAGGGCAACGGCCAAATTCGGGAGAAATAAGGATTTTTTCTTCGAAAACAACACGGCATTTCGGACGTTTTTCTTATCTTTATGAAAGATAAAGATAAGAAACCCATGTTCCAAAAAGAGACCTATATCCGGCGGCGGCAGGCGCTGAAGAAAAAGATCAAAAAGGGGCTGATTCTCTTGCCCGGCAATGTCGAAGCCCCGGCCAATTACGCCGCCAATACCTATAAATTCCTGCAGGACAGCACGTTCCTCTACTTCTTCGGGTTAGACATCCCGGGCATCGTGGGGTTGATCGACGTCGAGGCCGACACGGATTGCCTCTACGGCGACGATTTTACGATCGACCAAATCATCTGGACCGGGCCGCAACCCGCCCTGCGCGAGTTGGGCGAAAAGGTGGGTGTGATTGGCAATACGTACACCCTTTTTGAGTTGCAGAGCGTGATTCTCAAGGCGATCAAACAGGGGCGTAAAATCCATTTTCTGCCCCCTTATCGAAGCCATAATAAGATGCAGGTCAAGAACCTACTCGGGGTAAGCTCGCGCGCGCTGGAAAATTACGTCTCGGTCGAGCTGATTCGGGCGGTGGTCTCCCTGCGCGAAATCAAGGAGGAGGAGGAGATCGCCGAGATCGAAAAAGCGTGCGAAACGGGCTACCGGATGCACACCACGGCCATGAAACTCTGTCGCCCCGGCATCAACGAGCGCGAAATCGCGGGGGCCATCGAGGGCATCGCCCTGCGCAAAGGGTGGGGGCTGGCCTTTACCTCCATCGTCTCGGAACACGGCGAAATTCTTCATAACCCCCATTACACCAACCGCTTAAAGCCCGGTCGCCTGCTCTTGGTCGATGCCGGGGCGGCCACCGACCGCTGTTACAACTCCGATTTTACGCGCACCATGCCCGTCGACGGGGTGTTTACTCAGAAGCAAAAGGACATTTACAATATAGTATTAGAGGCCAATAACAACACCTTCCGGCTCATCACGCCGGGTGTCACCTACCAAAGCCTCCATTTGGAGGCGGCCAAGGTCATCGCCACCGGCCTCAAGGAGCTGAACCTGCTGAAGGGGAGCGTCGACGACATTGTGCAGAACGGGGCTTATGCTCTCTTTATGCCTCACGGTTTGGGGCATCAGTTGGGGCTTGACGCGCACGACATGGAAGACCTCGGCGAACGGTACGTGGGTTACAACGACAAGACCGAGCGCAGTTCGATGTTCGGCCTCGGATCGTTGCGCATGGGGCGCGAGCTGTTGCCCGGCCACGTGCTGACGGTCGAACCGGGCATCTATTTCATCCCCCAGCTCATCCAAAAATGGCAAAAGGAGCGGATCAATGCCGCTTTTATCAATTACGACACGGTGGCCGATTACCTCGATTTCGGCGGTATCCGCTTGGAAGACAACGCGCTGGTACTGAAAAAAGGATGCCGGATGCTGGGCAAAAAACGCATCCCCATCACCCCCGACGAAGTGGAAGAGACGATGAGGCAGGAGGCGGAATTTTAATGCCCTAAAAAATCCAGCAAATCTTTTTTCCCGGCTCCGATTGTTTTCAGGTTGTTTAAGACGATAAACTCCGGAACGGGGTCGATGTGGGTTTGGAGTACGACAGGCCGTCCCAAGTCGGTGCGCGACCATACCTCGTGGCCACCCGTGGTACGGATGACCTTCAACCCTTGAGCCTCCAAGAACTTTCGGTACTTTCTAAGGGGGATGTTGTTGAGCGTTCCCAATGTGACAGAGGAGGTTATGCCGGGATCGGAATGGAGATTCCCGTGTCAAACTTGGTGAAATTCCGGGTGTCGAAGATCGTTTTAAATTCCGGATTTTTGTCCAAAAGGGTGCTGAACACCGGCGGGATGAACTTCTTTTTCCGTTTGACCACCCAGCCAAGTGCTTCGAGTTCAGGGATCAACGTCTTTTTATTCAAACTGTACCGGAAGAACTCGCCCAAAGCAATTTTGAACGATTCCTCTGCCTGCTCCTCGTCGGTTCCATATCCATAAACATTCAGTGCCGGGCAATAGGCAATCGTGGTCTCTTCTTCTTTGAAGAAGATGACCGGCACATGGACAGTAACGACTTGATCGTTAGTTTGATAAACGCCGGAAACCTGCGCCTGTTTTTGTTTCTTTTCAGCCATAAGCGGTTATTGTCAAATACAATTTTTACAAAGATAACACCAAAAAAAGCTCTAAACAAGCCCTTAACCAAAACTCAGGTTTTTGATCTCTTCAATGACCTCCATAGCCCGCGACCGCGAAAGCCCTACCTCGTCAGCCACGGCAAGCATATCTTTCTCAGAGGGTTCGCCACTCCCGTTTACGGTCGTCGTGTGGTATCCGTTGAAGCCGTCGCTGGGGAGCAGGTCGTAAGCCGGAGACAGTCGCCATTCATCGCCGATGAGCTGGAACGAGAAATTCTTGGCGTGGTCGTCGCGGTTTTTGATCAGCACGTTGAACACCATCTGCCGGAACAGCGCGTAAACCTGCTCCATATTGCGTGTCAGGTTCAGGCACAACTTCAACAAGCCGGAGTAATCGAGGCTCGGCTCGCGATAGTTCGCGTGTAAAAGCCCGGCGGCACTAACCGTGTGAATCTTGCCATCGGTAGTTCGGTCGAAACGTTCCACCCCGAAATATTTCCCTTCGAAAAGCCGCGTTTCGGGCATCTTGATTCCGCATTTTTTGGCAAGCAACGAATAGCGATATTCGATCTCTCCCGCGTCCGGCCTGTCGGTCGAGGCTCGAAACTTGACGAGCCACTCGCGCCCGTCGATTTTCACGAACACCTTTGGCCTCGCCCCACCCGATGAACCGGCGTATTGATAGAGTTCGTCAAGCCCGACGCCGGTGTATTCGGTCGTGAGGATTTTCTCGGCTTCGGCGGCGAGCTTGTCCAAATCCACCGCCGCCTCTGCCGAAACGGCACTCCTGTCGGGGCGATATTCCAACGCTCCGCGCCCGGTCGAGCCGACAAGCGCAAGCCGTTGTAAGGCTGTCAATCGCGCCGGGTCTTCGCCTTGCGAGCGGAGGTACCTGTCCAACACCAAACTGCCCCATCCGTCAGGCAGGCTGTCATCGAACACGCCGAAATTCCCGCGAAATGGAGCGCGTTTGGCAACAAAAACTTCGCGCCGGAGCGGTAGATAATAGGGAGAAATGGAGGGGCCGGATGCCAACCACTCGGCATCGTATTCAAAAGCGCACAGCCCGTTGGGAGTCAAGGCGATGCGCCCGACCTTCGCGCCGTTCATCATGACCTCGACAACAGGAATCTTACTCATTTCGCGTCCCCCGTTTTTTCGTTTTTCCCTGTTTGCTTTCGATCAGCGCGTCGAGCGAGGTGTATTGCTTGGTCACGAACAACTCGTTAAATTCCTCTAAATCATCGAGTACCAGCGCACACTGCACGAGGTTGCGCAGGGTGATGTCGCCCGTCGTCTCAAACTTGCGATAGGCATCGTAACCGATCCCTGCACGCGCCGCAAAGGCCTTTTGTGTCAGGTCTTTTTCAAGCCTTCGCGATTTTACCCGTTCCGCAATGCCTCTGATAACAGTATCGGAAGAAGTTCCTATAATTGCGTTTATATCCATAATAGTGGCTTCATTATCTTTGTAATTGTGCCTAACAGCACAATTACAAAGATAATACAAGAAAGGTAAAAATGCAAATTTATTTTGGCTTTACATGGTACTTGGCCTCAACCTCCTCATCGGTAATATACCTCAATAACGGAGAACCCATGCCATATAAATAACCATGAGGATAGCTCAACTCCCAATAGCGACGATCCTCAGGGTCTCGGTACAGCATCTCTTCCTCGCTGACAACAACAATTTTTTTCAGATAGTATTGCCTGAGCCAACGAATCCTGAAATAAATTTTATCTGCTTCAATAAGACTTAAATTCTCTGTTAGCTCATAACTGTCAATAACCGTCTCTTCCTGTTTAGGTCTCAATTCCGGGATATACCGAGGACTGATTTTGTATTTCGTTAGCACCTCCTCATCGGTTAGATACCTCAAAGACGGGGGACCTCCACCGTGATAATCGCCATGAGGATATGTCAGTTCCCAATAACGAAAATCCTCAGGATCTTGGTATAATATTTCCCAGCCATTGACAAAAACTTCTTTCAAATAGTGGAATCTAAGCCAATGTATTCTTTTGGAGACCTCCTTGCCTTCTTCGGGAGTTAAATGATTGTTTCCGAACCACCAATGGTTATAAGTACTATCAATAACCGTTTCGGTTGGTTTGATTTTCATTTTCGTTTCTTGTCTTCCTTTGCGCCAGAGTTGCCACGAGTTAAGGATATTCTGCCACAGAATATAAGCCCCCGGGCCGACCGAGGCCACCGGGTTGAGGTAGATTTGTGACATCCAAATCGCCAGTACCGTGTTTTTCTGCATCAGTGCCTGCCCGCCCGAAATCCGGTCGCCGTAGCGTCGGCCAAGCCGTCGTCCGGCTAAAAATTGTAAAAAGCAGATAATCATCGTGATACCGGCGATACTGAGTTCCACCCAATAGTCGGGGTTCTCCTGCTCGATCAGAAAATCGACCGTTCGCCCCGTCACAATCGTCAGCGAAATCGCCCACAGGTACAACGGAACCTGCGACATCCGCCCAAACCACCCCTGCGCCCGAGGCCACAGCCAGCGGATCAGCCACGCCGCCGCCAACGGCAAAAGCAAAATCGGCATCACCTCCCCGCAAATCGTCCAAACCGACTCCCAAAAGGGCAGATCGCCGTTGATCCCGATGTGAGAAAACAGCACCGGTGCCGCGACCGACACCATCACGTTGCTGGTCAAAACATAACTCGTCATAAAGCCGACACTCCCGCCCAACAGCCCCGTAATGACCGCCGAAGCCGTCGCCGTGGGAGCCAAAACGCAGATGAATACCCCCTCGGCAACCACCGGATTCCACCCCCGCAGTGCCGCATAAACCAGCAGGCTACCAAATAGTTGGATCGACAGCAAAAGGACGTGCAGGCGCGTAAAAGTCACCTCCCTCGGAGCAATGCGCGCAAACGAAAACAACAGCATGAAAAACAGGAGCCACGGCATCAAAAATGCCGCCTCCGCCATCCACGAACGCCCCAATGCCCCAACGATCATCGCCACCGGCAACATATAATTCTTAAATTTCTGCATCTTCTTTTATTTAAATTATGAATTATGAGTTATGAATTATGAATTAGGGGCTTCGCCGTGCAAAAAAAGGATGGCAGAGTAAAGACAAATAATTCATAATTTATAATTCATAATTGCCTTAGGGTACAATCAAAAAGGCTCTCCAATGAGAGCCTTTTTGGTTGTACCCTAAGGAGTGTTGTTATTTTGCTTCGAAGAGTTTGTTGAACTCTTCGGCGGTCACTTTCTTTTCGGTGATGGTGACTTGATCGGAGACGGCGGCGATGATTTTGCGTTCGAACAGTTTGTCGTAAATTTTCTTCGCCTGTTCTTTGTCGCCGAGGATTTGGCGGGCGTAGTTTTCGATCATCTCGTCGCCGATGTTGCCCATGCCGTAATAGGCGAACTGCATGGCGGCCACCCCTTTAGCCTCCTGTTGTGCCTCTTCGGGGGTCACTTGCAGGTCGAGGGTTTGGGTATAGTGGCGTTCGATCAGGTCCCAGCGCATCATATCGCCGAAGGCAGGGTAATCCTTTTCGATCTCCTCTTTCGAGAATTTGCCCTCGTTGATGGTGAACAGCCACTGTTTCAGGAAGTCGTCCGGCAGGGTGATGTTGGCTTTGCGGATGAGGAAGTCGCGGAAATCGGCAACGAATTTGAATTCGGTCTCGCGATCCATCTCCTTTTCGATCTCGGCGGTCGCCCAGCTGTCGAACTCTTTGCCGGTCTTTACGTTGCCTTCGGGGAAAGCGGTTTTCAGGAACTCTTCGTCGACCGTCGGCAGGACAAAGGCGCGAATTTGGGTAATTTCGAGGGTGAAGTTGGGGTTGATGTCGGCCAGCTCTTCCTCTTTCACGCTGAGAATCGAGGCGCGTTGCGACGGCGTTTTATAGAGGTCGTTGACGTTGACTTCCAGCTTGTCGCCCACTTTTTTTCCGATAAACGGCGCGCGTTCCTCCTCGCTCATGCCGATCAGCCCCACATAGGCATCTTCGATCTTCATCTCCGGCTGGTCGAGGGTGACGGTCAGTGCTTCGTCTTTGGTCACCGTGTCCACGTCTTCGAGCTTGCCGAAGCGGCGCAGGAAGTTTTCTTTATAACCGGTCAGCATTTCGGCCGACACCTTGATGCCGTATTTGACCACCTTGTCTTTTTTGTCGAGCGCGATGGTAAATTCCGGAGCCTGTCCGATCTCGAAGACGAACGTGTGTTCGGTGTTGTTGTCAAAATCAAGCTCCGGCTGGCTTTCCGAGGGAATCAAGTCGCCGAGGGTTTTGGTTTCGGTGGCTTTGATGTCTTCGGCAACCGCCTTGTTGGCCGCCCGATAGGCCTCTTCGGCCACGGCACCTTTGCGGTACATTTTGTTGATGATGCCCATGGGCACCATGCCCGGACGGAATCCCGGGATGTTGGCTTTGCGGCGGTATCCGCGCAGGGTTTTGTCGACGGCTTCCGTATAATCGGCCTCGCCGACCGTCACACTGTACCGGATGGTACCGTTATCGAGGTTCTCTCTGACGATGTTCATAGCTTTGAATTTATCTGATTACTTTACTGACTCAGTGCGGATGAAGGGACTCGAACCCCCACGCCTTTCGGCACCAGATCCTAAGTCTGGCACGGCTACCAATTACGCCACATCCGCTCGGTGCCCGACCGTGAATATTTTCCGGAAAAAGCAGGGCAAAGATAGGGCTTTATTTTGATTTCGCCCAGCCCGCCCTCCAAATTTTTGAAAGGCAGGGGCATCCGTCTTCGCTTTTTGCTCGGATAAGGTCGCAAACTTCGCCAAAAATATGTATTTTTGTTCTTTAATTTGACGAAAAATGGCCGTTAGACGACTTGAACTATTTCACCGTTACCTGACCCTGCGCACCAACGGTTTGTCCGAGAGGCAATTGATGCTCATCTTGGCCTTTGTTGTGGGGTTGGTTGTCGGTCTGGCCACCCTGCTCTTCGAGGTGTTACTCAAAGCGATTCAGTCCGGGCTGACAAGCTGGTTTCGGGTCGATTCGTACAGCCTCTTTTACCTGGTTTATCCGGTGATCGGGATCATTCTCGCCACGCTTTTTGTCAAATACATCGTTCGCGACCGGATCAACGAGGGGGTCACCCGCGTGCTCTACGCCATTTCGCGCAACCGTTCGCGGCTCAAACCCCACAACTGTTACTCCTCGATGGTCTCCAGCGCGACCACCATCGGCTTTGGGGGGTCGGTCGGCCCCGAGGCTCCGATTGTGATGACCGGCTCGGCCATCGGCTCGAACATCGCCGCCTTCATGCGGCTTAACTACCGTAATACCACGCTGTTGCTCTGTTGCGGAGCGGCGGCGGCGATTGCCGCCATTTTCAAGGCTCCTGTGGCCGGGGTCGCTTTTGTGTTGGAAATTCTGATGCTCGACATCACTTCGGCCTCGGTGATTCCGATCCTGATTGCGGCGGTGACAGGCACTTCGGTTCTATTTTTTACGACCGGTTTCGACCCGAAATTCGATGTGATCGTACAGGAATTTTTCCTGCTCCGAAATATCCCTCTTTATGTCCTGTTGGGCGTGCTGTGTGGGCTGATCTCCTACTATTTCATCCAGACCAACGAGTGGGTGATGCGTCAGTTTGCCCGCATCAAAACCGTGGGGGTCAAGTGGTTGGTCGGCGGCCTGATCATCGGGGTGCTGGTCTTTTTCTTCCCGCCGCTCTTTGCCGAGGGGTATGATACGTTGGAAAGCCTGTTTCAGGGCGATGTCACCGCGTTGTTCGACAATTCGCCTTTTTATGCCTACCGCGACGAGGTGTGGATTGTGATCGTTTACCTGTTGGCCATCCTCTTTTTCAAGGTGATCGCCATGTCCTCGACCAACGCCGCCGGTGGAGTGGGGGGGAGCTTTGCGCCCTCGCTCTTTGTCGGAGCGGTGGCCGGAACGGCGACGGCACTGATCGGCAACGCCGCTTTTGATCTGCACCTGCCGGTGGTCAGCTTCATGTTGGTCGGCATGGCCGGGGTGATGACCGGGGTGATGAAAGCCCCGCTGACCGCGATCTTCCTGATCGCTGAGCTGACCGGCGGATACCGGCTTTTTGTCCCGTTGATGTTGGTGGCCGCCATTTCATACGCTATTAGCTATTATTTCGACCGGGAGTCGATCTACACCCGCAAATTGAGCAAGGCGGGCGACCTGATGACCCACAACAAAGACCAGGCTGTCCTGCTCTTTTTGGACATGAAGTCGTTGATCGAGACCGATTTTATCCCCCTTTACGAGAATGCCACTTTAGAAGATGTCGTCAAGGAGTTTTCGCGCAGTCGGCGCAACGTCTTCCCGGTGGTCGATTTCGATCAAAAATTGCGGGGTTATGTGACATTGGACGATGTACGCCGGGATATGTTCAACACGGCCAAGTACGACGAACCCATTTCGGATTACCTCCAAATTCCTCCGGCCGAAATTCGGCAGGACGAGACCATGGAGAGCGTGCTGGCCAAATTCGAGCGCACCGGGGCTTGGAACTTGCCGGTGGTCGACGAGCAAAAGCGTTATTTGGGCTTTGTCTCCAAGTCGAAGATTTTTTCGGCCTACCGCGAACAGTTGCGCGAGTTGAGTTACGGGGATTAGGCTTAAATGCTTATTTTTGTGACAGAAAAAAAGGAAGATATGACGATTGGCAAAACTATCGGAAGAAAGGTGTCGCTCGGGGTGGCATTCCTGTTGTTTTGTGTGGGCGCGGCGGCTCAGTCTGTCGAGTTCAGTGCCGGTGCGCCCCAAATGGTCGAGTCGGGAGCGGCTTTCCGGGTCGAATTTACGGCGACGACCAACTCTTCGGACTTGGTTCCGTCGGGCTTCTCGGGGCCTGATTTTACGGGGCTTAACGTGGTGGCAGGCCCCAGCGAATCGCGCGGGCAGAGCATCTCCATTGTCAACGGCAGTCGCTCCGAATCGCACACCTATACCTATACTTACGTGGTCTCGGCCTCGGCCGAGGGTCGTTTGACCGTCGGGTCGGCCACCGTGACCATCGGCGCACGAACCTACACCACCAAACCGCTTCAGATCGAGGTGGTTGCCGCAGGGGCGGCGGCGCAGGGACAGGGTGGGGCAGGGGCTTCGTCGGCGCAGGCCTCGGGCACCATCGCCAAAGACGACATCTTGGTGCGCATCATCCCCAGCCGCACCTCGGTCTACAAGGGCGAGCCGATCCGGGTTCAGCTTAAGATTTACACACGGGTCGACATCGCGGGCTTGCGCAACGCCAAATACCCGGCCTTCAACGGCTTTTGGTCGCAGGAAATCTCCCTCAATAGCGCGTGGGAACAGGAGACCTACAACGATAAACTCTATAACTCGCAGGTTGTCCGCGAGTTCCTGATCTTCCCCCAGCAGTCGGGCACCCTCTCGATCGAACAGTTCGGCCTGTCGGTCGTTGCGCGCATCGTTACGCAGGGGCGGCGGCAGTCGATCTTCGATGACTTTTTCGGTGGCGGCCCCTCCATTCAGGACATTCCGCTCGATTTGACCGCTGGCCCGATCCCGATTACGGTCAAGGATTGGCCTGCCGGTGCTCCCGCCGGTTTTCAGGGGGCGGTTGGCCGTTTCACTTTGGAGGGCGGCCCCAGCCAGCTGGATATTCCGGCCAATTCGTCGGCCAATTTCGACCTCAAAATCACCGGCTCCGGCAACCTGCCGCTGATTAACGCCCCGACCCTCGAAATGCCCACCTCGTTCGAACAATACACCGTCAAAACGACCGACGGCTATGCGGTCAGCGGGGCAACGATCACCGGCAACAAGACCTTTTCGACCCCCTTTATCGCTCGTGCCGAGGGCGAATACACCCTTGCCCCCGTCGAATTTGTCTATTTCGACCCCTCGGACGCGCTCTATCATACCCTCCGCACACCAAGCTACACGCTCCACATCGGGGCGGACACCGGCGGGGGCAATGCGGCCACCGGGCTGGTCGGCGGTGTCAACCGCGAAGACCTGAAAATCCTGAGTGAAGACATCCGCTTCATCCGCCTCGGCGACCTGAACGGAAAGAAAATCGGCTCCGTTTTCCTCTGGTCGTGGGGCTATTGGCTCACGTTGATCCTGATTTTGGCACTCTTTGTCTGTGCGCTGATCTACCTCCAAAAACAAATCCGCCTCCACAACAACAAAACCTTGGTGCGCAACCGCCGGGCACAAAAAGTGGCTCTGCGCCGCCTGAAGGTCGCCGAAAAACGAATGCTGGCCAAAGACAGTGCCGGTTTCTACGACGAGATGTTGAAAGCCCTGTGGGGCTATGTGAGCGACAAGCTGAATATCCCGGTCGCCCAACTCTCCCGCGACAACGTCCGCGAGGGGCTGACGGCCAAAGGGGTCGACACCGAGCTGATCGACCGCTATGTCGCCGTCATCGCCGAGTGCGAGTACCGGCAATATGCCCCGTCGGACAAAAACCAGATTGGCGATGTGTACAACACGGCGGTGGAACTGATCTCGAAAATGGAATCGAAAATCTGACGCACGATGAAACAGAACCTCTTCATATCCCTGCTGACCCTGCTTTGGGTCGTGTCGATGACCCCGGGCACCGCTCTCGCGCAGGCCGACCCCGAGGCGCTTTGGGAACAGGGCAACCAGGCCTATACGGCGGGCAATTACGCTGAGGCCATTCAGCTCTACGACTCGATTGGCCGACAGGGTTACGCCAGCGCGCGCCTTTTTTACAACTTGGGCAACGCCTATTACAAGGAGAACCAAATCGGGCAGGCGATCCTCTATTACAACCGCGCGCAACGGCTCGATCCGGGCAATGCCGACATCCGGCACAACCTGTCGATCGCCGGAGCTTCGGTGCGCGATCGGATCGACGTGGTTCCAGAATTTTTCCTCAAAACGTGGAGCAAACGGCTGATGTACACCCTTGGGGGCGACACGTGGGCGGTGCTGAGCCTCGTTTTCTTCGGTCTTGCCCTCGGGCTGGTATTGCTCTATCTGTTGGGCACCCGCATGGGCGTTCGCAAAGCGGGCTTTTACGGGGCGATCCTCTGCCTTGCGCTGGCGATCGGCACCCTGCTGTTTGCCTCGATCCAGCGGCGAAAATTGCTTCACCCCGACGAGGCCATTGTCATGATTACGGCGGCCCCCGTCAAAAGCGAGCCAAATCAGGCCAGCCGCGACGTGTTTGTTCTGCACGAGGGCACCAAAGTGCGGATCGACAACACCGTGGGCGAGTGGCGCGAAATCGTCCTCTCCGACGGCAACCGGGGCTGGATCGAACAAAAGTCGATTGCACTGATTGAATAGTGGTTAGGATAGTACGATATAGTACATATTTGTTTACAGATTTGTTTGAAGACGTAGAAAAAACGCAATGGCAGGTTGTTTTTTCAGGGCGATCACATTCGCCTGCGGGCGAATGCGTTTTATGCTGTATTCCCCGGCTCAAGCTCGCTTGAAAGCCTGGGGGGAATACAGCATGAAACGTAGTCTCGGAGAGATGGTCGACCTGCACACACAAGCAGAAAAGTTTTCGGTGTCGCCTTTTTCAAAAGGCGACGATTTTGGGCGACTTTTTTAAAAAGTCGCAATAGAAAGCAAGGAGAAAAAGATTTTGTCGAAATTATTGGATCAGGCGGTGGCTGAGTTGGCCAAGTTGCCGGGGGTAGGGCGGCGTACTGCGCTTCGTTTGGCGATACATTTGTTGCGTCGCGACCGCGAGGAGGTTTCGGCGTTGGCCGAGGCGTTGCAGTCTTTCCGCAACGACATTCGCTATTGCCGCTATTGCAACAACCTGTCGGACGAGGAGGTTTGCCCGATTTGTGCCGATGCTCGGCGCGACCGGACGACGGTCTGCGTGGTCGAACACGTGAAGGATGTGATCTCGATCGAGCAAACCCGGCAGTATAACGGTCTTTACCACGTTTTGGGCGGCATCATTTCGCCTATGCAGGGTATCTCGCCGTCGGATTTGAAGATCGACCTGCTTTTGGAAAATATCGCCCGGGGCGAGATTCGCGAGGTGATTTTGGCGTTGAACACCTCGGTCGAGGGGGAGACGACTACTTTTTACATCACGCGGCGATTGGCGAACTGCGGCGACATCCGCATCACCTCGCTGGCTCGCGGGATCGGCTTCGGCGACGAGTTGGATTATGCCGACGAGCTGACGATCGGCCATGCGATACATAATAGAACCGTCATAGAAAATTGTTAAGGGGACTTCAAAAAATCCAAAATACTGCGTTACGCTCCCTCGCCAAAATGCTCGAGTACGTTTAGTACACTGCGCTTTTGTCTCGGTCGCAAGCCTTGTCTTTTGAATTTTTAGAAGCCCCTGAAATAAAAAAGAATTGAAATGAAAAATCTGAAAATTACAGTCATCGGCGGCGGCAACATGGGCGGCGCGCTGATCGAAGGGTTTTTGAAATCGGGGCAAATCGCTAAGGAACAGATCGTTGTGGCCACTCCCGACGAGCCGGGGCAGAAACGCTTTCGCGCGCTGGGGCTGACGGTCTTTGCCGACAACCGCCCGGCGGTCGAGGGGGCCAATTTGGTCATCGTCGCCGTCAAACCGTGGCTGGTCGAAACCGTGGCCACCGATATTAAAGGGGCTTTACGGGCTGATACACTGATCGTTTCGGTGGCGGCGGGGGTGTCGTTAGACACTCTGCGGGGCTATTTCGGCGAAAATGCCCGTTGCTTCCGCGCCATTCCCAACATCGCGGCGGCTTTGGGCGAGGCGGTGAGCTTCGTGACCTGCGGCGATCGGGAGGAGGCTTCTTTGCCGACGGTGCTGAAGCTGTTTGGCTTGGTCGGTGAGGCGGCTTCGATCCCCGAGAAGCTGATGGATGCCGGAATGGTCGTCGCCTCGTGTGGCACGGCTTATGCCCTGCGGTACGTGCGCGCGGCCATGGAGGCGAGCATCGAGATGGGGCTGGCGGCAGGCCTCTCGCGCACGGTGGTTGCCCAGACCATGCGCGGCGCGGCGGCGCTGTTGCTCAACGGCGACCTGCACCCCGAGGCGTTGATCGACCAGGTGACCACGCCCGGCGGGGTGACCATCGTCGGCCTCAATGCCATGGAACAGAGCGGGTTCACTGCCTCAGTCATCGAGGGGCATAAAGCCGCATACAAGCACGTTAAAGGAAAGTAAATGGATGAGGAGCTCCTAAAAGCCCAAAATACTGCGTTACGCTCCCTCGGCAAAATGCTCGAGTACGTTTAGTACACTGCGCTTTTGCCTCGGTCGCAAGCCTTGTCTTTTGAACTTTTAGAAACTCCTTAATATAGCGAGCGAATGAAAAAACGATTGATCGAAAATGCCTTTTTGGTGAACGAACACCGGGCGGAAAGCGGCTGGGTGCTGATCGAGGGCGAGCGCATCGCCGACTTGGGCTATGGAGTCTATCGCGGCGAACGCCCGCAGGAGGTGATCGACGCGCGGGAACACCTCCTGATGCCGGGCATTATCGACGATCAGGTGCATTTTCGTGAACCGGGGCTGACCCACAAGGGCGACATTCATTCCGAATCGCTCGCGGCGGTGGCCGGCGGGGTCACTTCGTTCATGGAGATGCCCAACACCCTTCCGCAGACGACCACTATCGCCCGTTGGGAGGAGAAAAACGCCCTTGGGGCTGAACATTCCGTGGCCAATTACGCCTTTTACTTCGGGGCGACCAACGATAATTTGGACGAAATTCGCCGCGTCGACCCCCGGCGTGTACCCGGCGTGAAGCTCTTCATGGGGTCCTCGACGGGCAATATGCTGGTCGACGACGAGCGGTCGCTCTCGGCCATCTTCGCCGAATCGCCCGTGCTGGTGGCCACCCACTGCGAGGAGGAGGCGATCATCCGCAAAAACTTAGACTATTATAAAGGCCTCTACGGCGAGAAAATCGACCCGGAGCTTCACCCGCTGATCCGTTCCGCCGAGGCCTGTTACGTGTCGACGGCCAAAGCCATCGAGCTGGCCACCCGGTACGGGGCCAACCTCCATGTCCTGCACCTGAGTACCGCCCGCGAGTTGGAACTTTTCTCCGACGGGCCGTTGACCGAAAAGCGGATCACCGCCGAGGCGTGTGTACATCACCTGTGGTTCAACGATCAGGATTACAGGCGTTTGGGTAACCGCATCAAATGGAATCCGGCGATAAAAACCGAGGACGACCGGCAAGGGTTGCTCAAAGCGATCGAAACCGGCCGGATCGACATCGTGGCCACCGACCACGCCCCGCACACCGCCCAGGAGAAGAGCCGTCCCTACCTGCAATGCCCCTCCGGCGGGCCGCTGGTGCAACATTCGCTGAATGTCATGCTCGAACTCTACAAACGGGGCGAGGTCACCCTGTCGCACCTCGTCGAAAAGATGTGCCACGCCCCCGCTATCCGCTTCGGGGTCAAAGAGCGCGGATTCCTGCGCAAAGGCTATTATGCCGACCTGGTCTTAGTCGACCTGTCGCACCGCTGGGAGGTCACCCCCGAGACAATCCGCTACAAATGCGGCTGGTCACCCTTTGAGGGCGAGGCCTTTACCACCCGCGTGACCCACACCTTCATCAACGGCACCCCCGTCTACCAAAACGGCATCGTCGACCCCACCTTCCACGGCCAACCGTTAGAGTTTTTACGGTAAGATTTTCCGCCTTTGACTGCCGCTTTTAGAAAGCGGCGCAAATCGTCGCCTTTTGAAAAAGGCGACACCGAAAACTTTTGTGATTGGGCTTGCAGGGCGATCATTCCTTTCAGGAACTTCGTTTTGCGCTGTATTCCCCTTTGGCTTTCAAGCGAGCTTGAGCCGGGGAATACAGCACAAAACGCATTCGCCCACAGGCGAATGTGATCGCCCTGAAAACACATTCTGCATCAACCTGTTATCCTGAAAAAAAAGAACCCCCCCAAACTCGGCATGAAGATTGAAATACAACCAAGAAAAGATATACAGGTATTTAATTAAAGTATTCACTTAAATTTATTTCATTATGTATTGGTTGTGGTATATTTTGATTGGTTTGGCGGCCGGATGGATCGGCGGACTGATCGTAAAGGGTTCCGGATCGGGTTGGTTGTTGAATCTGGTCATCGGTGTGATCGGTAGTTTGCTGGGTGGCTGGCTGTTCAGCCTCTTGGGTTTCTCCGCTTCGGGGATGTTAGGTAGCCTCATCACCGCCGTTGTTGGTGCTGTGGTGTTGTTGCTGATTGTGGGTTTCTTCACGCGACGCAAGTAATCGGAAACTGTTTTTAGAAGTCCCCATTTGCACAAAAAAAATCCCGACCCATTTTGGGTCGGGATTTTTTGTTGTTGGATTCGACGCTTAGGCTTTGCTATTGAACTGGTTCATGGCCC
>JAISHQ010000012.1 GCA_031262465.1 Rikenellaceae bacterium | reverse complement strand
AGGGGGTCGACCCCGAGGCCGAAATAGATCGTCCCCGCCTCCTCGACAAACGGCCTGACGGGCAACCGCTCGTCGGTGACCGCCATGCGATAGAGCGAGCGGTTGAGGAAATAGAGCGTGTCGGCCGCCCCGTTCAGGCAAAGCTCCGAGGGGTGGTCGCCCTCCGGGAAGGTGAAGCGTTTCTCGATCCGGCGGCTCTCGGCATCAATGCGATAGAGCGCGGGGGCCTCCGAGCCAAAGGGACTTCCGTCGAAGCCGCCGTCGGTCAAAACCCACAGTTTTCCGTGTCGGTCGAGCGTCAGCGCCGTCGGCTGAATGCCCACGGCGATCGAGTCGACCACCTCGTCGCGCTCGCTGTCGATGACCAAAATTTGGTCGTCATACGACCAGCAATTTGTAAAAACGTATTTCCCCTGCTGTGCCATCTGCTCGGTCGAGGTGTGCCCCCGGGTGTCGATCGTGCCGATCACCTCGCACGTCAGCGGGTTAAAAACGGTGATGCGCGGCAGGTATAGGTCTGTCACATAAGCCTTTTCGTCGCTCAGAAAATGGATGTACCGGGGCGAGGTCACCCCCCGAATCAGGCCCAAGACCTGAAAGGTTTCTATGTCGATGACAAAAATCACCCCCGAATTGTTCACGGCGATGTACCCCCGCCCGCCGCGGATGGCCATGGTTTGGGCCACATCGCCCAATTTCATCGAATTGGCGCGGAAGAAGACCTCGTTCTCGACCTGTCGGCTCGCCGGGTCATAGTGCGACAGCGTGGCGGTTCCGGCCATAAAATTGCCCTCGTTGACGATAAACACCCCACGCCCGACCGGGGTAAACTCCTCGGACTCAGGCCGGTCGTAATCCATGCACGAAACCGCCACCGCCAACAGAGCAGGGACGAGAAGCATCAGACGACACGGAAATTTTCTCTTCATACAGCCATTTTTTCATCCGAGGAGGCCGGAAGAGAGTAGAGGATGCGGCTCATGGTCAGAGGATTCCGAAAACCGCCCGTCTCTCCCATTCTCCGCAGGAGTCAATCGGTAAAACGGCATTGGCAGGTCTTCTGACTTTTCCTGTCGGGGCGCCTTCCCAGCCTCGGCGGCCAGTGGCAAAAAGCCCAAACTCTACACGGAATTTACAGCAGCGGGAACTGTTGCCGATTTACACGGCATTCCCCTTTAATCCCTAAAACGGGAACCAATACTTGGGACAAAGATAGTATTAATTTGTCGAAAAATGAGTATTTTTGCTCAAACAAGAGACCCCGAGTATGGCGAAAATCAATGTAACAGGAACGGACATCACGGTCATTCGGATCGAAGAGGCCGACTATATCTCTCTGACCGACATGGCGCACAGCCAGATGGAGGAACACATCATCTTCAAATGGCTCAGCTTAAAAAGCACCATAGAATACATCGGCGAATGGGAGGCGTTGTTCAATCCCGATTTTAATTATACCGAATTCGGTACAATTAGAAATTCGGCAGGGAGCAATAACTTCGTTCTCTCGGTGAAACAATGGATCGAGAAGACCGGAGCAATAGGTATAGTGGCCAAAGCAGGTCGTTATGGCGGAACTTATGCCCACAAAGACCTCGCGTTTCACTTCGGGATGTGGATCAGTCCACGTTTTCAACTCTTATTGGTGAAAGAGTTTCAGCGGCTTAAGGAGCAGGAACAGGCGCAGATCGGTTGGTCGGCGAAGCGGGAGTTGGCCAAGATCAATTACCACATCCATACCGATGCAATCAAGCACAACCTGATTCCTGTCGCGCTGACGGCGGGGCAGACCTCGATTATTTACGCGAGCGAGGCCGATGTGCTGAACATGGCTTTGTTCGGGGTGACGGCCAAAGATTGGCGCGACGCGAATCCCGAGTTGAAAGGCAATATCCGCGATTACGCCACGATCAACGAACTGATTTGCCTGTCGAACATGGAGAACCTCAACGCCGTTTTTATCAACGAGGGTCTTCCGCAACGCGAGCGGCTTATCAAACTCAACCAAATCGCTATCCAGCAGATGCGGGTGCTGGCCGAAGTCGAGGGGCGGAAACTATTGAAATAAAGAGTTTTTATTGTTCCTTTAAATCATTCAGAATTTTCAAATTCCGTTGAACCCCCTCTACATAAGGTTGAAACACTTCCGGTGAGTTTTGGGCTAAGCGGGTGAATATCTCCAATGCCTCATTATATTCCTTTTCGGCCTGTGAGTACTGCTTTGTGTTCTTATGCAGATTGCCCAGATTATTCAGCGTCCCAGCTATATCCCCCTCATAAGCAGAGGGGTTTTCTTTGGCTAATCGCCTGCGTATCTCCAACGCCTCATTGTATTCTTTTTCGGCTTCTGGGTATTGATTCGTGTCCTTATACAGAAGATTCGCCAAATTATTCAGCGTGGTGGCTACATACCCCTCGTAAGTGGTGGGGTTTTCTTTGGCCAATCGCCGGAATATTTCCAGAGCCTCCCGGAATTCTTTTTCGGCCTTGAGATCACTATGCAGATTTGCCAAATTATGCAGCGTGGTGGCTACATACCACTCATAAGCGGCAGGGTTCTTGTCGGCCAATCGCCGGTATATTTCTAAAGCCTCCCGATTCTCTTTTTCGGCCTCGGGGTACTGATTCGTTTCCCAATGCAGACTCGCCAAGTTGTTCAGTGTCATGGCTACATACCCCTCGTAAGCGGAGAGGTTCTTGTCGGCCAATCGCCGGTATATTTCCAAAGCCTCACTGTGCTCCGCTTCGGCCTTTTGGTGCTGATTAGTGTCCTTATGCAGAACCCCCAAATTATTCAGGGTTAGGGCTACATCCCCCTCGTAAGCGGCGGATTTCTCGGCGGATAATCGCCAGCATATTTCCAACGCCTCGTTGTATGCTGTTTCGGCCTTAAGATACTGATTCGTGTTAACGTACAAAACCCCTAAATTATTCAGCGTCTTGGCTCTTTTATCGTCATCAGAGGCTTTTTCTAAACTTTCGAGGTAATATCTTTCAGCCTCCTCATGGCAATTTTGCAGTTGTAGACAATAAGCCAGTGCAAACGTATTAATCGGCGATGGATAAATCTCCACGGCGCGGCGATACTGCCTCTCGGCCTCGGGAAAATCCTTTTTCAATTCCAACAACTGCGCTTTGAAACGATATTCACCGCCTGTTTGCTCGGCATCGTTGGCCAATGCGTCGCTATTGAGCATTTGCAGAGCCTTGTCAATATTTCCCTTGAAAAATTCTTTTTCGGCTTTTTTCTTGCGCCGAGAAGGATTTAGATCGCGTTGAATATCTTCTTCAATGGCTTTTACTTGAGCCGTTGCTCTCACTATATCTGCTGGTGGTAGAATCCCTTTCTCAATCAGT
This sequence comes from Rikenellaceae bacterium, assembly GCA_031262465.1. Taxonomy (GTDB): domain Bacteria; phylum Bacteroidota; class Bacteroidia; order Bacteroidales; family Rikenellaceae; genus JAJQAW01. The sequence goes on along the minus strand of JAISHQ010000012.1, from coordinate 2,129 downwards.
TTTTCAACCGTTTTATTAGTAATCTTTTCCGGCGTTGTTGTGTTCTTTTTGTTTGACGGAATCTGCCACAAAAAAAGGAATATAAGAGGTATGGCTATCGAGAAAATGAAAGACAAGAACATCTCTTGCTTCTCATCAATAAGCCCCCATTTCCTTAGCCCAATAACTATTATTGCGAGAACGACTATCACCGCAACGGTTATTCCCCATTTTTTATTCATACACCCGCAGAATTGCTGACAATCAATAATTTACCACTCATCCGTCCTAAAGGGTGAAGCTAATAGTCCTTCGCGGTTGCGGAGGTTGGCGATTTGGGGGTTGTCGCTCCAGGCGTAGCGCACGGCCACCGGTTTTTTGACGGTCGGCGCGCTGACAATCACCCGGTTACCCTCGATCACCGCGTCGGCCCAGACAAATTTTCGATCCTTGCCCGCGATGGCGAAATGGCGCAAGGGGCCGTCGCTCGCCAAGCCGGAGCCTATCTCGGTAAAGGTCAGAATGATCCGGTTGCCGTCGACGGTCATCCCCTCGAACAGCGGGCCGGAGCTGACGATCTCCTCGCCGAAGACCAATTTGCGCGCGTTGAGGATCAGCCGGTGGGCCAAGTCCTTCTTATTCAGGGGGTGGATGTCGTTCCACTCGCCGATGTCATACGTGGTGGTCAGCGCCGTGTGGGGCACCTTGAGCACCGTCTCCATCTGCGCCTGCCGAACCCCGGCCATGCCGCTCTCCTGCGGCTGGGGCGAGGCGGGGTTGAGGCCCGGCAACTGCACGATCATAAATGGCAGCTCGGGTTCGTCCCACAGTGCGCGCCAATTGGCGATCAGCGCCTCTAACAGGCCGCCGTACTCCTGTGGCCGACCGGTGTTCGACTCGCCCTGATACCAGACGGCGGCTTTTACTTTATAGTCGCGAATCGGGTAGATCATCGCGTTGTAATAGCCCGACCCGCGCGAGCCAAGGTCGACCGGTGCACCGCCCCAACCCCCTGCCGGACGGGGTGCAGGCGGGTTGTGCAACCCGATTTTGTATTTCCACGCGCCGGAGAGGTCGATCGTCACATCGTCGCCCTGCAATTTGTAGATTTTATCGCGGATAAATTCGCCGTTGCCCGAGTTGGCGGTCAGCTTAACGGCCACCGTGTTCGTTCCCTCGTGGAGGATTCCGGCCAGCACATCGTACTTGCGCGGCGGGTATTGGTAGGTGGTATTGCCCACAAAAACGCCGTTGACAAAGGTCGAATCGCTGTCGATCAGCGTCCCGAGGTAGAGCCGGGCGTGTTTGCCGTCCATCGAAGCCGGAAGCTCGAAGGTTTTGCGGAACCACACCGTGCCGCGCGCCTCGATGCCCTGCTCGCGCCAACTGCTTGGCAGGTCGACCGTTGCCCAATCCGAATCGTCCCAATCTTCGGCCATCCATTTCCCGGCACCCTGATCGACCGGGCGCGGTGCCGGAGCTTGCGGGGTTTGCGGGCGATTGGCCGCGTCGGTTGTCCGGGCGGCCATCTGCGCACGGCGCAGGCTGTCCAAACGAGCCGGGTCGACGGTATAGCGGGGGAAATCCTTCAGGTATTCTTGGCTGATCCAGCCGTCGATGGCCGTTCCGCCAACGCTGGAGTTCAGGATGCCGACCGGCACCCCGAAGCGTTCATAGGCCTCTTGGGCAAAGAAATAGGCCAGCCCCGTCCACCGCATCACATCGACCGCGTTGGCCGCCAGCCACTCGGCACCGGCGGGAATATCGGCCTGAAGCCCCTCGACGGTTGTTTTTGTGGGCACTTTGAAGTGTCGGATCATCGGGTTGTTCGCCCCGTTGATCTCGGGGTATTTGTCCAACAAGCGGTTCATCGGGGTCTCCTGATTCGACTGCCCGGAGAAGAGGTAAACATCGCCGATTAGCACATCGCGCAGGACGATCTCATTGACCTCCAACGCATAAGGCCCGCCAGCGGGGTGCGGAGGCAGAGCGACCGACCAATTCCCCGCGCTGTCGGCGGCGGTGTCATAGTATTTGCCCAACAGGCGCACCGTCACCTTTTCGCCGGGGTCGGCCCAGCCCCAAAGGGTCAGCTCGGTGTCGCGTTGCAACACCATCCGGTTACCGATCAGCCCGGGCAGGCGAATGGC
>JAISHQ010000007.1 GCA_031262465.1 Rikenellaceae bacterium | reverse complement strand
AATTAATCCAAACAACTATGAAAAACATTTTCAAAACCGCGATCGTTGTTATCGCTCTCGCACTGACAGTCGGAACAGTCAATGCTCAATCAAAAGGCGACATGGCCGCCGGTGCAAACTTTGTGTACGGAACGGGCGACGGACTCTCCAACTTCGGTATCGGAGCCAAATTCCAGTACAACATTCTCGACCCGTTGCGTCTCGAAGGCTCGTTCACCTATTTCATGCCCAAAGATTACGGCTACAGCCTTCTCGCCGAGGCGAAACTCAACATGTGGGACATCAGCGTCAACGCCCATTGGTTGTTCCCCGTTGCCGACAAAATCACGGTCTATCCGCTGGCCGGGCTCGGAATAGTCGGTACCAGCTATAAATTCAGTGCTGACTATGGTGAATATGGGAATTATAGCACCGGTGCCTCGGACTCCGACTTCGGTTTGAATCTCGGCGGCGGCGTCGATTTCAAAATCTCGCAGGCCGTGGCTCTGAACGTCGAAGCCAAATACAAAATCGGCGGCAACTGGAGCCGTCTGATTGTTTCGGCAGGCGTGGCTTTCCAATTCTAACGCGATAATATCGGCGAATATGAATCTGGTAAGCAGAGTAAAAAACGTGCTGTTTGCTCCGAAAACCGAGTGGACGGCAATCGAGGCCGAAAACGCGCCTCATGTAAAGGTGTTCACAACCTATGTGGTGATTTTGGCTCTGATTCCCGCCGTGGCCTCGCTCATCGGCTATGGAGTGATCGGCTATTCGGTGCTCGGCACACACGTCGCCAACTTCGGATGGGGAGTTCGCCAAGCGGTGGTGCAGTACATCTCGATGCTCGGCGGAACATACCTCACGGCAGTGGTGATAGATATGTTGGCCACAAATTTCGGCGCACAGAAAGACTTTAATCGTGCATTCTCGTTGGTGGCTTATGCCTATACACCGATGTTTGTGGGCGGGATTTTCTACCTGTTGCCGTCGCTGTCGTGGATCGCGTCGCTGGCAGGAATCTACGCGCTCTATCTGCTCTACATCGGCCTGAAACCTATGATGAAAGTCCCTGCCGAGAAACAGACCGGCTATTTTGTGGTCAGCCTGCTGGTGATGGTCGTGGTCGGGGTTGTGTTGTCGATGGTGCTGGGCGCTATCTTGCTGAGCGGAATTGCTATGCGATTCTAACTCCTTGATTCGTTCATAACGGAAGAACCTGCCTCATCGTTTGAGGCAGGTTCTTTTTTTTTCTATGGGTTTGAGGGTCTACAACGGATACTCGTCGAAGGCGTAGAGGACGGTCGAGAGGTACCTTTCGCCGGTGTCGGGAAGGATGGCGACTATGGTTTTATCGGCGTTTTCGGGTCTAAGGGCGAGCTCGCGGGCGGCAAACACGGCGGCTCCCGACGAAATGCCGACCAAAAGCCCCTCGGTTTTAGCCAGCTGGCGGCTCGTGAGAATTGCGTCATCGTCGGCCACGGTGAGAATCTCGTCGGGAACAGTGGCATCGAACGTCTCGGGAACAAATCCGGCTCCGATTCCCTGAATCTTGTGAGGCCCCGGCGCACCGCCCGAAAGCACGGGCGAGGCGGCAGGTTCTACGGCTATGACCTTGACGTTCGGGTTGAGCTCTTTAAGCCTTTGCCCCGTGCCGCTCAAAGTTCCGCCCGTGCCAACGGTCGCGACCAAAATGTCAATTTGCCCGTCGGTGTCGCGCCAAATCTCTTCGGCGGTTGTGCGGTAATGTATGGCAGGGTTGGCGGGGTTCTCGAACTGTTGCAGAATGACGGCATCGGGTCTCTCGGCCTGCAACACCTCGGCTCGCGCAATCGCCCCTTTCATCCCTTGCGCTCCGGGGGTCAGCACCAGCTCGGCGCCCAGAGCTTTGAGCAGGTTGCGCCGCTCGAGGCTCATAGTTTCGGGCATGGTGAGAATCAGCCGATAGCCCTTGATGACCGAGACCCAGGCCAATCCGATGCCCGTGTTGCCGCTCGTGGGTTCGATAATCACCGAGCCGGGGCGGAGAGTGCCGCGCGCCTCGGCATCCTCGATCATCGCCAACGCCACGCGGTCTTTTACACTCCCCAGAGGGTTGAAATATTCGAGTTTGCCGATGATGCGCGCACCTGCCTGCTGAGAGTGGGCGTAACCCGCCAACTCCAGCAGGGGTGTGTTGCCGACAAGGTCGGTAAGTCGTTTTGCTATTTTACTCATTGCCGTCGATGTTTAGAACCCACAAGATACAAAAACTATTCCTTACTCGAACGCCTTTTCGAGAGCCTGCGCGATGTCGGCCTTAATATCTTCGATATTCTCGATGCCGACCGAGACGCGCAACAACCCGGGCTCGATGCCTGTGGCGCGTTGCTCTTCGGGCGAAAGTTGCGAGTGGGTGGTGGTCGAGGGGTGGATAATCAGCGACTTGGCATCGCCCACATTGGCCAGGTGGCTCAATATCTTGACGTTTCCGATTACGCGGTCGGCATTCTCGGCACTGCCTTTGACCTTGAAAGTGAGCACTGCGCCCGGGCCTTTGGGGAAATATTTCTTGGCCAACTCGTGGTACGGACTGCTTTTGAGACCCGGATAGTTCACATACTCCACCTGTGGATGCTGTTCGAGCCACTCGGCCAACGCCTGTGTGTTTTGGACGTGGCGTTCGAGGCGAAGCGACAGGGTCTCGATACCTTGCACCAGCAGAAAAGCGTTGAACGGGCTGATTGTGTTGCCCCAGTCGCGGAGCCCCTCGGTGCGGGCGCGGACGTTGAAGGCGATGTTGCCGAAGGGCCCGTCCGTGCCGAACACCTCCCAGAAAACCAGCCCGTGATAGCTCTCCGACGGCTCGGTAAAGGCGGGGAACTTGCCGTTGCCCCAATTGAATTTGCCGCTGTCGACTATGATGCCGCCCAGCGAGGTGCCGTGACCGCCAATCCATTTGGTGGCCGACTCCACGACCACAGCCGCACCGTGTTCGATGGGGCGGAACAGGAAGCCGCCTGCGCCGAACGTGTTATCGACAATCAGAGGAATTTCGTGCCGGTTGGCAACTTCTGCAATCGCCTCGAAATCGGGAATGTTCAGCCCCGGGTTGCCTATGGTTTCGAGATAAATCGCCTTGGTGTTGTCGTCTATCAACTTCTCAAACGAAGCGGGCTCGTCGTTTTCCGTAAAACGAACCTCGACCCCCAGACGCTTGAATTGCGATTTGAACTGGTTGTATGTGCCGCCATAGAGGTGGGCCGTGCTGACGAAATTGTCGCCCGCTTGCAGGAAGTTGTTCAGCGCGATGAACTGCGCCGATTGCCCCGACGAGGTGGCAAGGCCCGTGGCACCGCCCTCCAAGGCTGCTATGCGTTTCTCGAAAACATCGGTGGTGGGGTTTTGCAGGCGGGTGTAGATGTTCCCGAACTTGCGAAGCCCGAACAGGTCGGCTCCGTCCTGTGCATCCTCGAATACATAAGAAGATGTCTGATAAATGGGCAGGGCCCGCGAGTGGGTGAATTTTTCTACCTCCTGACCTGCGTGTACTTGCAGGGTTTCAAATCTTAGTTCGCTCATAATCGTTACATTTTTTAATCTGTTTGACACTGCAAAAATAGGGGTAGATAATCTTCCGCGAAATACCCTTTTAGGGGTATCTTTCAAATATTGTAGTCGGATGTATTAATAAGACCCGCTCGCAGGGCGTATCGGGTGGCCTCCTGCGAGTTATTGACCTCCAATTTGCGGTAGATGTTTTTGCGGTGGGTGGTCACCGTGTGGGTGCTCATGCGGCGCAGGGCGGCGATCTCTTTGGCACTTCGGCCGAGGGCAATCTCCCGCAGGATTTCCTGTTCGGTGGCCGTCAGCCGGCCGCGTTCCTCGCCCTTCTCTTCCTCGGAGAGCCGCAACAGCTCCTCGACTTGCCGGCATACGAAGCCCTTATTTGCAATGGCCGCCGCGATAGCCGCCCGAATTTCAGCGAGTTCCGAGGATTTCAGCACCACGCCGAACGTCCCCTCGCACAACACCCGCTTGAGGAACACGACGCTCAGCTCCTCCGAAAAAAGCACCCAGCGCGCCAGCGGAAAACGGATGCCGATGTTGAGCAGACTCGTCGCGCTGTCGAGGTCAGAGAGTGTATAATCCATGACCACCAACGCCTCGGGGCTGGCCGTAAGGGCTTGAACCAGCTCACTTTTGGAAGAGACGGTCGACAGACTATACTCCTGCCACGGCAGAACCCCCTCGCGCAACAGGGCTTGAAGCCCGAGGCGGGTGATCTCCTGACGGTCGAACAAAATCACGTGAAATTCCATATACCTTATTGTTTCTCCATTTATCTACACCGTAAAAGTATGGATTTACCGAAAGCAAACAATGCGTATTTATACTTAAGTAAGTATTGTTGGCGGGGCAGAAATTTCGCTCAGCTTTTGCAAAAGCGATAAAAAGCGGTTAATTTTGTGCTTCCAAATGAAATTTTAAACAGACTCTTAATATGGGAAGAGCATTTGAATACAGGAAAGCGGCGAAGCTGAAACGTTGGGGCAATATGGCTCGCACATTTACCAAGATCGGCCGTCAAATATCCATCGCTGTCAAGGCCGGAGGGCCTGACCCGGAAAACAACCCAGCCTTGCGCACGTTGGTGGCCAACGCCAAGGCGGCCAATATGCCCAAAGAAAATGTGGAACGCGCGATCAAAAAGGCGATTTCCAAAGATGAGGGCAACTACAAGGAGATCATTTACGAGGGATATGGTCCTTACGGTATCGCGATCGTCGTGGAGACAGCCACCGACAACAACACCCGCACGGTGGCCAATGTGCGCAGTTATTTCAACAAACACGGTGGCTCGCTGGGCACCAGCGGAAGCCTCGATTTCATGTTCGACCGCAAGAGCGTCTTCAAAATCGCCAAGCCCGAGGGGTTGGATTTGGAAGAGTTAGAGTTGGAATTGATCGACTTCGGGGTCGACGAAATGTTTGAGGATGAGGGCGAAAACGGCACCGAAATCGTGCTCTATGGCCCGTTTGAGTCTTTCGGCAAAATTCAGCACTTTTTGGAAGAAAAAGGGCTGACGATCAACAGCGGGGAGTTCGAACGCATCCCAACCGACACCAAAGCGGTCACTGAAGAACAGCGCGCGGCGATCGAAAAACTGATCGAAAAATTCGAGGACGACGACGACGTGACCAACGTCTTCCACAACATGGCCGCCCCGGAAGAGTAACGCGGCTTCCAACAAAAAACGCTACAAATGAGTGTTGCTCATTTGTAGCGTTTTTTGTCTTTTAAGTAATGGAGGGAAATTAGTGATCCATTTTTCGAGGCTATCGTCGAGGCAATTTTTCGGGTTCGAGCCGATGGCTTACCGGGGTAAGTCAAGGGTCGAAGCTGGAAAAGGGGCCGACGAGAGACCGAAATCAATCAATAATTTTTACTCTATTAAAATGGTTCAATAATTTTTCGACTTTACTTTAATCCCTATCTTTGCCCTCCGAAATCAGAATCTCCATGAGTTTATCTTCCGAAATACGCCGGCGCAGAACCTTCGCCATTGTCAGCCACCCCGATGCCGGGAAAACCACCCTGACCGAAAAACTCCTCCTGTTCGGGGGAGCGATCCACGTGGCCGGGGCGGTAAAATCGAACAAGATCAAAAAGGGCGCGACCTCCGACTTCATGGAGATCGAACGCCAGCGCGGCATCTCCGTGGCCACTTCGGTCATGGGTTTCGAATATAAAGAGCACAAAATCAACATCCTCGACACCCCCGGTCACGAGGATTTTGCCGAAGACACCTATCGCACGCTGACAGCGGTCGACAGCGTGATTATCGTCATCGACGGAGCCAAAGGGGTCGAGGCGCAGACCCGGAAGCTGATGGAGGTCTGCCGGATGCGCAAAACGCCCGTGATGGTCTTTGTCAACAAGTTAGACCGTCCGGGCAAAGACCCGTTCGACCTGTTGGACGAGATCGAGCGCGAGCTGAAAATCCGTGTGCGTCCGCTGGCCTGGCCCATCGGCAGCGGGTCGTCGTTTCAGGGGGTCTATAACCTTTACGAAAACAAGCTGAGCCTCTTCTTCCCGGAAGATCGCCAGACCCGCGAGGGCGAGGTGGTCGAGATCGCCCTCAGCGACCCCCGGTTAGACGAACTCATCAGTGCCAAATCCGCCGCCGAACTGCGTGAAAATCTGGAGATTGTAGAGGGGGTCTACCCGCCGTTTGTCTTAGACACCTACTTGGCCGGCGAGGTCGCCCCGGTCTTTTTCGGGAGCGCGCTCAACAATTTCGGGGTGATGGAGTTGTTGGACTGCTTCGTCGAGATCGCTCCTTTTCCGCGCCCTTCGCGCACCGTCCAACGCCCGATCGACCCGTTCGAGGAGAAGATGACCGGCTTCGTCTTTAAAATCCATGCCAACATGGACCCGAACCACCGCGACCGGATCGCCTTCCTCAAAATTTGTTCGGGGACTTTCGAGCGCAACAAAAATTACCTCCACGTCGACAGCGGCAAACAGCTCAAATTCTCCTCGCCGACCGCTTTTATGGCCGATAAAAAGTCGATCGTCGACATCGCCTATCCCGGCGACATCGTCGGGTTGCACGACACGGGCAATTTCAAGATCGGCGACACGCTGACCGAGGGCGAAAAACTAAAATTCACCGGCATCCCGAGCTTCTCGCCGGAGCTGTTCCGCTACATCGAAAATGCCGACCCAATGAAATTCAAACAGTTAGCCAAAGGGGTCGACCAGCTGATGGACGAGGGCGTGGCGCAACTCTTTACCATGAAGATGAACGGTCGCAAGGTGATCGGCACGGTCGGCGCGCTTCAGTTCGAGGTGATCCAATACCGCCTGGAGCACGAATACACCGCCAAATGCCGGTACGAGCCGGTCAACGTCTACAAAGCCTGCTGGATCGAGAGCGACAACGCCACCCAATTGGAGGATTTCCGCAAGCGCAAATTCCAATACATGGCCACCGACAAACACGGCCGCGAAGTCTACCTCGCCGACACCTCCTACGGCCTCGCCCAATCCCAGGAACGCTTCCCGGATATCCGATTCTATTTCACGTCGGAATTTTAGAAACTCTTTATAAACCCAATAATTCCGCCATGCGGGTGGGGATGTCGGTGTTTTCCATGATGCCGGTGAAGCATCCGGCATAGGCGCCATAGCTATACACCGGTACCATGCTTCCTGTGTGGTTGCCGGTGCTGAAGAGGTACTCTACCCCGTTGCCGTTCTCCGGCAGGGTCAGCCCGCCGGTCTCGTGGTCGGCGGTGACCACGACCAACGTGCCCGGATGGCGGTCGGCGAAATCGAATGCCTCGGCCACTGCTCGGTCAAAATCGAGAGCCTCGGCGATCACTTTGTCGATGTTGTTGTCGTGGCCTCCTCCGTCGATCATCGACCCTTCGATCATGAGGAAAAACCCGTTGTCGTTCTGCGAGAGGATGTCCAGCGCCTTGGCCGTCGATGTGCTCAGGTACAGGGAGTCACGCCCGCCCAAAATGTCGGGCAGGTGGCTGTCGGCCAATAGGGCGGCCACTTTTCCCGATTCGATCGAGTCCAACGCTTCGGGGGTGTACACCACCTGATACCCTTTGGCTTTCAGCGAGTCGGAGAGGTTCTGCCCGTCACGCCGCTGTTCAAACTGATTGCGGCCTCCGCCGATGAAGAGGGTGATGTCGGTCTTCAGGAAATCGGTGGCGATCTGCTCTTCCATGTCGCGGTGTGGCACGTGACCGATGAACGCCGCCGGAGTGGCGTGGGTAATGCGATAGGTGGCCACCAGACCGGTCGAAAGCCCTTTGGCGGCGGCTTTTTCGAGCACGGAGGTCAATCGGGCGGTGTCCGGGCCGACCCCGATCGCCCCGTTGTATGTTTTGGTTCCGGTGGCCAATGCGGTGCCCGAGGCGGCGGAGTCGGTCACCTTGTTGGTGGCCGAATAGGTCTTTTGCAACCCCACAAACTGCGCCCGTTCGATGGCCAGCGGTTCGGCGTGGCTCAACATGGCGGCGTTGACCTGCACCAGCCCCATGCCGTCGCCGATCAGGAAGATGATATTTTTCACAGGAGCCTGTGTCTCAATTACTTCTGCATTCTCCCTCTTTGCCGAGTTGAGGTTCGACAGGCCAAAGATGATCCAAACGGCGGCAAATGCACCGGCGACTGAACTAATTATCAAGGGAATAGTGTTTTTCTTTTTCATGGCGGGGGTTTTAAACAATTTTATTAAAACAGCGATTGCTCCTTATCCGGTCGATTAATTCCCAAGTGTTCATAAGCCAGCGCGGTGACCTCGCGCCCTCTGGGGGTGCGTTTGAGGAAGCCCTCTTTGATGAGGAACGGCTCGTAAACCTCCTCGATCGTTCCGCTGTCTTCGCTCACAGCGGTGGCTATCGTGTTGATTCCCACCGGGCCGCCACCGAATTTGTGGATGATCGTCGAGAGAATCTTGTTGTCCATCTGGTCAAGCCCCCGGGTGTCGATGTTCAGGGCGTTGAGGCCGTATCGGGTGATATCCAAGTCGATGTGTCCCTTGCCTTTGACCTGCGCAAAGTCGCGCACCCGGCGCAAGAGGGCGTTGGCGATGCGCGGCGTTCCCCGACTGCGCAGGGCGATTTCGTGTGCCGCTTGGTCGTCAATGTCGATGTCCAAAATGCGCGCCGACCGCTTGATGATCCCTTCGAGTGTCTTGGCATCGTAATATTCCAGGTGGCAATTGATACCAAAACGGGCGCGCAAGGGGCTGGTCAACAGGCCACTGCGTGTCGTTGCACCGATGAGCGTAAAGGGGGCTAACTCGATTTGGATCGACCGCGCACCGGGGCCTTTGTCGAGCATGATGTCGATTTTGTAATCCTCCATGGCCGAGTAGAGGTACTCCTCGACCACGGGGCTTAGCCGGTGAATCTCGTCGATAAACAACACATCGCCCTCGCTGAGGTTGGTCAACAGCCCGGCCAGATCGCCCGGCTTGTCGAGCACAGGGCCGGAGGTAACCTTGAGGGCGACCCCCAACTCGTTGCTGACAATATTGGCCAGCGTGGTCTTGCCCAATCCGGGAGGGCCATGCAACAGGACGTGGTCGAGGGCTTCGCCCCGCAGGATCGCCGCCTGAATAAAAACCGTCAGGTTCTCAACGATTTTTTCCTGACCGCTGAAGGCCGTCAGCTCCTGCGGGCGTATTTTATTCTCGAAATCGAGATCGCTATCCATGTTGCGGATTGGGTTCATTGAATTACAAAGATTGTATTCTACAAAGGTAACAAAAATATTGGCAAGCCACATATCTCCCTCCGATTTGTCTATCCCATAAAAACTGCCTATCTTGTCGCTCGTTCACCTATTAACCCTGTATTCTCATGAAAAAAACAGCTTTGCTTTTGTTTGCGAGCCTGATCGCGCTTTCGTTGGTCGGTTGTCAGTCGCGCAGTTCGACGAGTGACGGTTCGCAGACGACCGTCATGTTGCCCGAGGAGACGGAGTATTTGTTCTACGAGCGCGTGTCGGAATATGGCACCTTGGCGCTGGAAACCTCCCCGCAATCGCTGTTGGGCGATATTGCAAAAATCCGGGTCTATAAAGAGCGGATATTCTTGTTGAGCACGGGCGATGATGCCAGCCTGTTGGTGTTCGACAAGAGCGGTCGGTTTATCACTCGGGTTGGTTTTCAGGGGCGAGGGCCGCAGGAATATGTGTCGTTGTATAATTTTGAAATCGACCCGACCCGCGACGAATTGTTGTTGATCGACAACCAGGGGCAAAAAATACTCCTGTTCGACTTGGATGGAAAATTCAAACAAACCATACCCAGTCCGTTTTGGCTCGAATGTGTCGGACGGCTTCCGGATGGCCGGTTTGTGCTGGCGTACTCGGTTATGAGTGTGAAGAATAATGAATATAGCGTGGTGGCGATTTGCGACGAAGCCGGGAACGTGCTGGAACGGCACATCGAGAGCCGGGTTGATATGATGTTCTCCGTCGGCACCCGAGATATGATGATCGCCCGAGCCGACGGAAGCCTGAGCCTGATGCCCCAGTACCACAGCGCGATTTATCGCATCACCGACAAGGGCGTCTCGGCAGAGATCGGCTTTGAATTTCCCGAGAAAATCATCACCCTTGATCGCCTGAAGGAGGAATTTGGCTCCAACCTTGAGACGATTAACTTTGATGTTTTAACTGAAAATAGCAGTGTGGTGGGCGACCACGCCGAGGACGACGATTGGATTATCTTCAACAGCAAAGTGTTTAGCGACGAGAAGGCGTTTTACAACAAAGCGAGCGGCGAGGTGTTTCGCTCAAAGCATCCACTCTTCGGCCAAGCCATTTACTTGGACGACGAAGGCTATTGCTGGGCAAGCCTCTACGAAGTGCCCGAAAGCGCAGACGACCCGTTGATGCAACAGCTCATCGAAGCCTATGCCGGAGACGATAACCGCCCGCTGGTTTATTATCGCCTGAAACCGTGACGGCGTAAAAATCCAAACAATCTCTCAATCCTTTAGATTGCTTTTTACATAAAAAAGAGCTATCTTTACAGGAAGTATTAGCGAAAATTTATGTACCGTCCCATCGAAATAGACCGCGAGAAGCTCACCATTATGGGGGTTCAGTTTCCCGACCGGAAGACGCTTGAGAGCACAGCCAGCGCCCTCGGCTCCAATATGTTCGAGGGGTTCGAGCCGACGGAGAGCCGTGTTGCGCTCATTCGGGATTATGTACTGAACAAGATTACCTTCAGGCAGTTTGTCGAAGCCGCAAAGCTGATCGCCAATGGCTAATGACTATTCTTATGTTGATCCCGATTATACCTACACCGACCCCAAGACCGGTGTAATGAGAAATTTGGCGGGTATTACCGATCACGACACGTTGGTACTTGTCGAAAGTGGTGCTTTTACCAAACGCATCAAAGAATTGCGCGCCAAACCCTTGAAAATCAAAAATGCCGAGACTCTGCTCACGATTCACAAACACCTTTTTCAGGATGTTTACGAGTGGGCGGGCAAGGTTCGGACGGTCGAGATCAGCAAAAGCGGTCATGCGTTTATCTCGTTGGGCTATTTTCACCGGGCGTTCCCGTTTATCGACACGATGATCGCGGATTATCGCACGATTGACAAAAACGACAAACCGGCTTTGGCTCAGAAGCTGGCCGAAATTCTCGACCACATCAACTACCTCCACCCGTTCCGCGAGGGCAATGGCCGCACCCAGCGCGAGTTCCTGCGCCTGTTGGCTCTCGAAAAGGGGCTTGATCTCGATCTCAATCCGCCGGATAATGCCGAAGTGTATGAGCGTTATATGTCGGGAACGATCAACGGCGATGTAAAATTGCTGGCTGAGTTAATACGGGATGTTATCTAAAAAACCAGCGGCTGTCTCGGAACTCCGAGACAGCCGCTTTTTTTAGATAAACACGGGGTTATTCCGCGTGTTTGAGGTTGTCGAGCACTTGCAGGGCAAGGTATTCGTCGCCGAATTGCTCCATGTTTTCCATTTCGAGGCGGTATTGGTCCATGTGACCCTCTTCCTGCACGAGCAGCTCTTGGAACATCTTGCGGGTGCCGCCGTCGCCGTTGGCCGAAGCCTCTTTGCCCCAAGCGTTGTAGTCTTCGATGGTGTCCTTTTCGAGCTGACGGGCATAATCCAACATCTCCTGAACGGTTTTCATGTTCTTGATCCCCTTGGCCAGCACCATTTTGATCTCGCCGCCGAGGAAGAGAATCCGTTCGGCCAACATTTCCGAGTGGCGCATCTCTTCGATAGCGGTCTTCTTGAAATACTTCGCCAGCGGGCGGTATCCCTTGTCTTCGCAGATGACGTGGAATAACATATACTGCAACGAGGCGGTATTTTCTCCGGCTAAGGCCTTGTTCAGCAGTTCAATACTGCGTTCGTACTTTTTTTCTTCTGCCATATTGATTCGATTTTAAAGTGGTTAAACTATGTTTGAAAAACTTCAAATTTGCACAATTATCGTACCGAAACCCCCGTGGTTTCTTCAAAATAGGGTGCCAACCTCTCCAAAAACCACTCCGGCGGGCGGCAGGCTCGCTGGGTTTGGCTGTTCATGAAGCCGAGCACCACGTGGCCCGTGTTAATCAACTCGCCGTTTTCGCGGTACACCTCATAGTCAAAACGCCACTTGATGGCCGGAGGCGATACCCTCACCCGGACGGTCAGCAGGTCGTCGTAACGGGCAGGCTGTTTGTATTTTAGCCCCACGTCGATCACCGGGAGCATCACCCCGCGATCCTCCAATTCGCGGTTCGAGGTGCCCACCGAGCGCAAGGCCTCCGTGCGCGCCACGTCGTAATAATCGACGTAATGGGCGTGGTACAAAAAGCCCATTTTGTCGGTCTCTCCGTAACGTACCCTGATTTTTGCGTCGTAAGTAATCACTGCTATGTCTCGTCTTATTCCTTTTGCAAAAATAGAAGATTTATCGAAAATATGCCTTATCTTCGTGTAAATATTAATCCGTAAATGGAAAGAATCGCGATATTTCCCGGATCGTTCGATCCCTTTACCCTCGGGCACCAAATGGTGGTGGCCGACGGGCTGAAACTCTTCGATCGGATCGTCGTCGGGGTGGGGGTCAATACCTCCAAGCAGGGGCTGTTGCCGACCGAGCAGCGACTGGCCTTGATCGAGGATGTTTACCGAGCCGAACCCCGGGTGCGGGCGGTGGCTTACGACAACCTGACGGTCGATTTTGCCGATCAGGTCGGGGCCGGGTACATCCTGCGCGGCCTGCGCAACGGGGTCGACTTTGAGTTCGAGCGCAACATGATGCAACTCAACCAGACGCTCAACGCCGCCATCATGACCGTGGTGCTCTTCACGCCGCCGGAGTATGTGGCGATCTCCTCCAGCTTTGTGCGCGAAATCTACCGCTTCGGAGGCGATACCACGCCGTTTATGCCCGACGGTATTCAGTTAAATGATTACGTGAAATAAAAAGAATAAAGAACAACATATATGGAATTTACAGCAGAGCTAATTGCCGATTTTTTGGGCGGAGAAGTGGTTGGCGACAAGGCGGCCCGAGTGACCACGATCAGCAAGATCGAATCCGGCGAGCCGGGCACATTGGCTTTTTTGGCCAACCCCAAATACGAGCACTATATCTATGATACTCAGGCGACTATCGTCTTGGTGGGTCGCGATTTTGCTCCCCAACGCCCCGTTTCGGCTACGCTTATCCGGGTTGACGACGCTTACGGGGCGTTTGCCCGCATTTTGGAGCTTTACCACTCGATGAAACCGGCCAAAAGCGGGGTCAGTCCGCAGGCTTTCATTAGCTCAACTGTTACGGTAGGTAAAGATGCTTATATTGGTGAATTTGCGGTAATTGGCGAAAATGTAACCATTGGCGATAACGCCAAAATATACCCGCAGGTCTATGTCGGCGATAACGTGGTGATTGGCGAGGGGGTGACCCTCTATGCCGGGGTGAAAATCTACGAAGAGTGCGTCTTAGGCGACCACGTGACGATCCATTCGGGCGCGGTGATCGGGGCCGACGGCTTCGGTTTTGCGCCGCAACCCGACGGCAGTTACCGGAAAATTCCGCAGGTGGGCAACGTCGTGATCGAAGATTGGGTCGAAATCGGGGCCAATACCTGCGTCGACCGCGCCACAATGGGTTCTACGATCATCCACAAGGGGGTGAAGCTCGACGATTTGGTCTTAATTGCTCACAACGTGCAGATTGGCGAAAACACGGTTTTCTCGGCGCAGGTGGGCGTTGCGGGGTCGACCAAAATCGGAAGTCGCTGTATGTTTGGCGGTCAGGTGGGTGTGGCCGGTCATATTTCGGTGGCCGACGGAACACAGGTCGCCTCCCAATCGGGCATCGCCCAATCGGTCAAGGAGGAGAACCAACGGCTGATGGGTTCTCCGGCTTACGCGGCTTCGGCTTACCAACGTTCCTCGTTCGTTTTCAGGGATTTACCCGCCATGAGCAAGCGATTGGCCGCGCTCGAAAAAGAGTTGGAACGGCTTCGGGCGGAAACGGAGTGAGCCGCGCAATCTACACTAACAACAGGAGCTTCTACAAGTTCAAAAGACAAGGCTTGCGACTGAGGCAAAAGCGCAGTGTACTAAAGGTACTCGAGCATTTTGCCGAGGGAGCGTAACGCAGTATTTTGGGCTTGTAGGAGTTCCCAAACGAATACCCAAAAACTTGATGTCTGAAAAGAATCCCATACCCCGCGACTTCTCCCGTAAAAAGGGTGGGGCAGGGGTTTCTGTCCTTCGGAGCGAGGAACCGGCTGAAGATAAGGTAATTATGGGTGTCGACCCGGGGACCAATTTTACCGGCTATGGCATCATCACGATCCGTGGGAAGGAGATTTTGTGCGAGGCGATCGGATACATCGACCTGTCGAAAATGACGGACACCTACCAAAAGCTCCGCCACATTTTCGAGCGCGTTTCCGGCATTATCGAGGCCTATCACCCTCACGAAGTGGCCTTTGAGTCCCCTTTTTACGGCGAAAATGTACAGAGTATGCTCAAGTTGGGGCGGGCGCAGGGCGTGGCCATGGCGGCGGCGCTGACCCAAGGGTTGCCGGTTTTTGAGTACGCCCCGCGCAAGGTCAAGGCGGCGATTACGGGCAACGGCGCGGCCTCCAAAGAGCAGGTGGCCAGTCTGCTTTGTCGCCAGCTGAAGATCAAACAATTTCCCACCAACCTCGACTCGACCGACGGCTTGGCCGTGGCCGTGTGCCACTATTACGAAAGCTCCTCGCCGCTGGCCGGAGGCGGCGGATCGGTCAAAAGTTGGAAAGAATTTGTGGCCAAAAACGCCAAACGGATAAAGGAGTAGGGTAGGGAGGTCTACTTTTTAATAAGTTGCTGTCTTTCCTGGGCTTTAACCTTGTTGATATAATCTATTACTTAAGATAATGCAGGCTGTCGGAAATCAAAAATTCCACCGATTTATTTTTTGAACTTTGTTTTGTAAATATTTATTGCCCAGCTAATTATTTTACTTTTTATCAAGTTTTAGTTTAGTTTGAACAAAATCTGCGCGATGAACCAATTGCTTTGGCTCGATTTGAACAGTTCGTATGCTCACGCCTCGTTGGCACTGCCCGCGATTCATGCGCAGTGCGGCGACGAACAAGCCCGGTGGTCGGTGGTTTCGGCCACGCTTTCCACGCCCATTGGGGCGGTGGTGTCGCAAATCGTAGAACGCAATCCCGACATCTTGGCCGCCACCGCGTGGCTCTTCACGCGCGAGACACTCTTCCATATCATCAAGCGGGTCAAGGCGCTGTTGCCCCACTGCCTGATCGTGTTGGGCGGCCCGGAGTTTCTGGGCGACAACGAGGCCTGCCTGCGTCAAAATCCTGAAATTGACGCCCTTTTTCGGGGCGAGGGCGAAGTCGAATTTCCCCGCTGGCTGGCAACGGCTCACGATCGCGCGGGCTGGAGCACCATCGCCGGGCTATGCTTTCTCGACGGCGAGGGCACGTATCGCGACGGTGGCACGGCTCGGGTGGCCGATTTTGCCGGACTGAGGCTCCCGGAGGCCAGTCGTTTTTTTCGGTGGGACAAGCCTTTTGTGCAGGTCGAGACGGCTCGCGGGTGCTTCAACCGGTGCGCCTTTTGCGTCAGTGGTGCAGAAAAACCGGTGCGCACGATGCCCGTGGAGCGCGTTCGGGGGCGCATCGAGGCGATCCGCGAGCGTGGCATCCGCGAAATTCGCCTGTTGGATCGCACCTTCAACGGCCACTGGCCCCGCGCGGTGGCTCTGCTGAACCTCTTCGCCGAGTTTCCCGAGATGCGTTTCCACCTGGAGATTCATCCGGCCTGCCTGACCGACGAAATACGCGCCGTGCTTCGCGCCCTCCCCACCGGTCTGCTCCACCTCGAAGCGGGGATTCAGAGCCTGCGACAACCCGTCTTGGATGCCTGTCAGCGCACGGGAAGCCTGCCCGAGGCGTTGGACGGCCTCCGTTTTCTGTGCAGTCAGGCCAACCTAACCACCCATGCCGACCTGTTGGTGGGTCTTCCCCTTTACCCGTTGGAGGCACTTTATGAAGATATTTTCACGCTGGCCGAATTGGGCGCGGACGAAATTCAATTAGAGCTATTGAAACTTCTCCCCGGCACGGCCATGCGACGCGATGCAGAGGCTTTGGGGTTGGTGTATTCTCCCCTGCCGCCTTATGAGGTGTTGAAAACCAATGCCATGAGCGTGGATGACGTGCAGACCGGCCGCCTGCTCTCGCGCCTGCTCGACGGCTATTACAACGCCCGCGCGTGGCAGGCCGTGACCCGGCGGCTGATCCTCTCCGAGCCGGGATTCCTCGCCGATTTTCTGCGCTGGATGCGACCCCACGAGTGGCTCGACCAACCGTTGAGCGTCGAAAAACGAGGCCTGCTCCTCTTCCGGTTCGTGGCCGAAAAATACCCCGATCGCATCGTCGAAATGGCCGATCATTGGATGCGGGCGGGGTTGTCGCCTCGGAAAATTAAGGACTTTATAAAGGAGGTATAATTCTTGCTTTCCAAAAATTCAAAAACTCTTAAACCCTTGAAAAATGGAAAAACAGTTGGTACAGGAGGGCACGACCGTCGCCCCGCAATCCTATAAAATCACGGTGACCGCAACAGGGCCTTACCTCATATTCGGGCAACCACCTCTGAAACAGTTATTTATTATGCCCGACGAGCGGGGCAACAGCTGGACATACCGTGCCGGAAAAGCCTTTTCAACGGAGCACGAGCCGACCGCCCTGTGCCGTTGCGGGGCCTCGAAGAACAAGCCCTATTGCGACGGGGCACACGCCTCCCACGATTGGGATCCGGCACTGACTGCCCCCGTGGAGGCGTTGTTGGACGAGGCCGAGACCATCGACGGGCCGCGCATTACGCTGACCGACAACGAGAAATATTGTGCCTTTGCCCGTTTTTGTGACGCTCGGGGGCGCGTGTGGAACTTGGCCGAGGTCGACGACCCGCAGGCGCGCGAAGACGTTATCCGAGAGGCCAACCACTGCCTCGCCGGTCGCCTGTCGGCGTGGGATCAACAAACCGGTAAGCCGTTTGAACCGCAATGGCCCATTAGTCTCGGTTTGATCGAAGACCCGGCGATCCGGAGCAGTGCCGGGATTTTTGTCATCGGCGGCATCCCGATCTCGACCCAAGAGGGCAAAACATACGAGGTGCGCAACCGCGTGGCACTCTGCCGCTGTGGCCAATCGTCGCGCAAACCCTTCTGCGACGGCACCCACGCCTCGTTCAAATGGAAAGACGGCCTCGGCGGCACCCCCAACGGCGAAGAGTTTTAGACCTTTACTTTCACGCCTTTTTTCAGCCTCCGACTGCCGCTTTTAGAAAGCGGCGCAAATCGTCGCCTTTTGTAAAAGGCGACACCGAAAACTTTTGTGTTTGTCTTTGCAGGGCGATCATTCCTATGGAACTTCGTCTTATTTTCCATGCCCCCTGCCCTCCAAGCGAGCGTGGGGCGGGACATGAAAAACAAGACGCATTCGCCCGCAGGCGAATGTGATCGCCCTGAAAAGATAATCGCATTTGCGTTTTGTCAGCTTCTTTTGATAAAAATGGAAACGATATGGTTTTCAGAGAGAAATCTTTTCGACAGGAAGTCTGAATTTATAACACACTGTTGCAGAATGTATTTTCAGGGCGAAAACATTCACTCCGTAGGAGGTGAATGCCTCTTGTTTTGGATGCCCCGGCTCAAGCTCGCTTGAAAGCAACGGGGCATCCGGAACGAGAGGATTGTTCCCGCAGGGAATTTTCGACCTGCAAGCCCAAGCACAAAAGTTTTTGGGGCGCCTTTTTTCAAAAAGGCGCGATGGTTCTCTAAGAACAGTCCAAGCAAGGAAGCCAAAAGTAACAAAGAAATCGTATCTTTGCCCTTTCAAACGGATGAAAAATTATGGCTGACAATTCGTCGAGCGCGTTAGAATTGGGGCAGCAGCCCATCGGCAAATTATTGCTCAAATACTCCATTCCGGCTGTTGTCGGGATGGTCGTCGTGTCGTTGTACAACATCATCGACCGGGTTTTTATCGGTCAGGGGGTTGGGGCGATGGCCATTTCGGGGCTGGCGCTGACCTTTCCGCTGATGAACATGGTGGCGGCGATCGGTACGCTGGTCGGGGTGGGGGCGGCGACCCGCATTTCGATCGTTTTGGGGATGCAGAATGTCAAATGGGCGCGCAACATTTTGGGCAACGCGCTCTTTTTGACTTTTATCCTCTCGGCGGTGCTCATCGCCCCGTCGATGATCTGGATGGAGGAGATTCTCCGCCTCTTCGGGGGGAGCGACCAGACGATCCCTTACGCCAGCAGTTACCTGCGGATCGTCATTCCGGGGAGTGTGCTGACCAACCTGAGCTTCAGCTTCGGGGGGATGATGCGCGCGGCCGGATTCCCCAAAAAGTCGATGCTGGTCAATATCATCGGAGTGGTGTTTAACCTGATCCTCGACCCCATTTTCATCTTCGGGCTGGACATGGGCATCGAAGGGGCGGCTTGGGCGACGGTGATCTCGATGGCCGCCAGCGCTGTTTTTGTGATGGTTCATTTTGCCGACCGGCGCAACGAGGTTCATTTTGAACGACAGGGCTTCCGGCTCAAAAAGCGGATCATCCGCAACATCGTCTCGATCGGGATGGCTCCTTTTCTGATGAACACCGCCGGGAGCGTGGTCAACATCATCATGAACCACCAGCTTTACCGCACGGGCGGCGACTTGGCGATCGGGGCTTTCGGGATCATCAACAGCTATGCGGCCTTTATTGTGATGACCATCTTGGGCCTCTGTCAGGGGATGCAACCCATTGTGGGCTATAATTACGGGGCGAAGAAGCTCAAACGGATGAAGGACACGGTGATCCTTTCGCTCAAGGTGGCCACCGCGATCATGTGCGTCGGCTTTTTGGCGGGTGAATTTCTGCCTCGGGCGTTGGTGTCGGTCTTCACGACCGATCTGACCCTGCGCGAGATGACCATCCCCGGTCTGCGGACGGTATTTATGTGTTTCCCGCTGATCGGCATCCAAATTGTGACCACCCAATTCCACCAATCCATCGGGATGGCCAAAGAGGCCATTTTTATGAGCCTCTCGCGGCAGGTGATCTTCCTGATGCCGCTGATCTATGTTTTCGGGACTCATTGGGGTCTCTCCGGGGTTTGGGCGGCGTTGCCGGTGGCCGATGCCACGGCGACAATCACCGCCGTCTTCTTCCTGATCCGCGTCAAACGCATCTTCTATCCCAGACCGGCGATTCGTTTCAAAAAAGCCTGAATTAAAAAAACGTTAAAAAACTGCGGTGAAAGGCAATTTATTGCCCGGAAACCCCTATCTTGCGCGCGCAAAAAATTGAATGATCGAAGATAAAAACGAAGATTTATTCGTATGATCGACAAAACTTACGCGACGCTCAAGGAGATGTACGACAGCAGTGTCGCCCTTTTTTCTACCCGCCCTGCCTTTTCCACCTTCCAACAGGAACAGTTGACTTACGCCGCTTTTGCCGAGCGGGTCGAGGCTTTTGCGGCGATCTACAAACAATATGGACTGAAAAACGGCGACAAAATTGCCCTGTTGAGCCAAAATATGCCCAATTGGCCGGCGGCTTACTTCGCGGCGGTGACCGCAGGGATGGTCATCGTGCCAATCCTGCCCGATTTTTCGGCGGCTGAGGTCGACCACATCCTCCGTCATTCCGATGCCCGGGCGTTGGTCGTCAGCACCAAACAATACCCTAAAATTGCCCCGGAGCTGGCCGAAACGCTGAGCGTGGTCATCTGCGCCGACGACCTGTCGGTGTTGCACGGTGTCGTTGCTCCCGCCGTACTTTGGCAAGAGCAAACGATTGACCCGGAGGAGTTGGCCGTGATTATCTACACGTCCGGGACGACCTCTTCGCCCAAAGGGGTGATGCTGAGCCACCGGAACCTCTGTACGCAGGTGGCCATGTTGCTTGATATTCAGGATGTTCAGGAGTGGGATATTTTTGTTTCCCTGCTTCCCCTTTCGCACACCTATGAATGTACGCTGGGGATGTTGCTCCCGTTCCAAAACGGAGCTTCGGTGGTCTACATCAGCAAAGCACCGACGGCCAAAGTGCTTCTGCCGATCTTTCAGGCCGTGCGCCCGACGATCGTGCTGAGCGTGCCTCTGATTATCGAAAAAATCTACCGCAACTCCATTCGGCCTCAATTTACCTCCCGTCCGTGGATGGCTAAGGCCTACGAGCTGATGCCGGTACGCAAGGTTTTGCACCGCGTGGCCGGGAAAAAACTCTACGCCCTGTTCGGCGGTCGCCTGCGCTTTTTCGGCGTGGGCGGAGCGAAGCTCGACCCGATTGTCGAACGTTTCCTGTACGAGGCAAAATTCCCCTATGCTATCGGCTATGGGCTGACCGAGACGGCTCCGCTGTTGGCCGGAAGTCCTCCCTCGCGGGTGGGGCTGGGAACAACCGGGCCGACCCTGAAAGGGGTTACCCTGCGCATCGACAACCCCCATCCGGCCTCCGGCGAGGGCGAGATCGTGGCGCAAGGCCCTAACGTGATGATGGGATATTACAAAAATCCGGAGGCGACCGCCGAAGCCTTTACCGCCGACGGCTGGTTTCGCACCAAAGACCTCGGCCACTTCGACCGCGACGGTTACCTGACCATCCGGGGTCGTCTGGGCAATATGATCCTCGGAGCGAGCGGCGAGAACATCTACCCCGAGGAGATCGAGCACGTCATCAACAGTTACAGCTACGTGACCGACTCGCTGGTCAAGGTCGAAAAGGGTCGCCTGGTGGCACTTGTAGAATTTAACCGCGAGGAGCTGGCCAAACAATACGGCGTGTGGAAAGAGGAGTTAGAGGCCAAAATCGAACAACTGCGCGAAGAGTTGCTTTGCTACGTCAACGCCCGCGTCAACCGTTTCTCCCGCCTCTCCTACGTCTACGTCCAAGGTCAAGCCTTTGAAAAAACCCCCACCCACAAGATCAAACGGTTCCTGTACCATTGATCCTGTCCAGCCTTTGACTTTTTCTGCCTGTGACTGCCGCTTTTAGAAAGCGGCGCAAATCGTCTTTGCTTCGACTGTTCTTAAAGAACCATCGTCGCCTTTTTGTAAAAAGGCGCCCCAAAACTTTTGTGCTTTGGCTTGCAGGGCGATCATCCCTTTCAGGAACTTCGCCTTATTTTCCATGCCCCCTGCCCTCCAAACAAGTTTGGGGCGGGACATGAAAAACAAGACGCATTCGCCCACAGGCGAATGTGATCGCCCTGAAAACGGATGCTGAAAACTGAATCTGATAACTCCTTAATCCCCAATCGGCTCGGAGAGCCGACCTCGGCAGTGGGGTGAAAGGGATGCTTTTGGCCGGTTTTGGCCGCGGTCAGTCGAACGAAACTGCAATTTCGTTCGACCGCGAGACAAAAACGAAGACAAAGGCATTCCGAAACCCCGGCCGAAAACTTTTCTTTGCTCCTTTCTTTTAGGATAAAAGAAAGGAGATAAACCGAAAAGAGGCTGTCTCGAAGTTACGAGACAGCCTCTTTTCGGTTGGCTGGCTCCGGGTTTACCCGAAGTTGTCGTACATGATGTTCTCCGGCGGTACGCCCAGATCGTCGAGCATCTTGGTGATGGCGGCGGTCATCGGGCCGGGGCCGCAGAGGTAATATTCGATGTCCTCGGGAGCCGGGTGATCTTTCAGGTAATTGTCGTAGACCACTTGATGGATGAAGCCGGTTGGGCCTGTCCAATTGTCTTCCGGTTTGGGGTCGGAGAGGCCGATTTGGAAGCGGAAATTGGGGAAATCCTTTTCGATCGCCTCGAACTGATCTTGATAGAAAATCTCCCGCCGCGAACGGGCACCGTACCAAAAGGTAACCGGGAGACTCGTTTTTTCGGTGTGGAAGAGGTGGAAGATGTGCGAACGCATCGGTGCCATACCGGCACCCCCGCCGATAAACATCTTTTCGTTCGGCGTGTCTTTGACAAAGAACTCGCCGTAAGGGCCTGA
>JAISHQ010000111.1 GCA_031262465.1 Rikenellaceae bacterium | reverse complement strand
CGATGACAATATAATCCACCTTGGAGAGCAACTCGCTGTCCTGTAACGCTCGATCGAGTATGGCCAACGCGCTGTTGTTGTTCAGATAATCGTGTATCACAAGCGTTGAACCCAAGCGGAAATTGACAGCAAGCTCGCTGACCGAACCCTGTCCGCTCTCACCCGCACCCAGACGCATCGCTTGCATATTGGCGGCATCTAACGGTGATTGGGTCGAACTCCACTGGTCTTTCACCGGGGTCATCTGCGAGAGGTTGTAAATGAGGCTTTCTCCTGTTCCGTTAGGAGTGGCAACCGTGTTTGTTTGAGCCGAAGCCCCGCCTATGCCCACTACGGCCGCCAAACAAAAGAGACTCAGAAGTAGAAAGAGACTCTTGCGTCTGAATTGTTGTTGGGATTTTTGCATAAACACCTATCTATTAGTTATTTGTTCTTTCTTTAGCAGGGAAGGATTATCTTTTTACCGCTATCTCGTTCCAGAGACTCTCTCATCTCCTTCGGCGTGCGCCCCGTCACCCTCGATAGGAATAACACATCGTCCCACTCAGGGTTTTTGGGTTTTGAGTGTTGTTCGCAAATCTGAAGGAACATATCATGGAGCGCCTCGTCCTTCAGGTCGGCATCCTCCTTGTCTAACAGAAACTCCGAGACCCTTGCGCGAACTCGATCCGGTTCCTTGATATAAACATCATTCATCGGGCAATCGTCGCAATCGGATTCGTCTGCAAAATGCAGCTCAACAATTTTGCGAATCAATTCTCGCTTGACCTCTCTGTCCTTGTTTTTCATAACCGAATGATTTATTCTTCCTGCTTTGCCGATTCGTTTAAATCCCCGTCAGAGGGGGATTCCACCCATATTTTCCGGAATTTCGAATCCATTACTTATATGAAGAGTGGCAGATTCGAAACATTTCCGGCCATCAGCAAATCCACTTTTACTTTTTTTCATCTTTGTTTCAGGGGCAAAAGTATATCGCCACCCGGCAGAAGGTGGCGACCATTTGTCAATACATAAAAAGCGATCGTTACGACATTTTTTTGCCGTAAAGTCAACTTGTTGCGACATTTTTTTTGTACTGTGACAATTTGTATTGACAACAATTTTAATTTGTACGCACCTTTTGGGAAAGACTACGACAGTTCGTCATTTCACCTGAAAATACAGTGACTAAACAGCAAGAATTTTGAAAAAACAATTGAAGCTCCTAACTTAGTTAGCGCAAAGAGTTAAGATAAAAATGTAAATCTTACCATTAAAAACTGGGGACAACCGTAGGAAAAAAGAGTTAATTAATGGAGGGAAATCCGGATGAAAAATGAAACGCCTGCACGGTTTTTAAGAGTTTGCTTCGGATTTTTTACCGAAGCTATTTTTGCATCCATTTTTCGAATGACTAAAAAGTCCCCTCCTTCCTCGAAGGAGGGGTGGCACGAAGTGACGGGGTGGTAGGTCTTTAGTCTTTCAGGTCTATTTTACAGCCTCTGTTTGGGGAGTTTGAACAGAAACTCCAGTCCGCCGCCGGGGCGGTTTTTGGCGGATATGGTGCCACGGTGGAAGGCGATGGCGTTGCGGACGATGGACAAGCCCAGACCTGAGCCGCCGCTGTCGCGGGTGCGCCCCTCGGAGACGCGGTAAAAACGTTCGAAGATGCGCCCCAAGTGGTGTTCATCGGCTATGCCTGTGCCATTGTCAGAAAAGGTGAAGTAGTAAAAGTCGCTGTCGGTGCGATAACAGCCGGTGCGGATGGTCACACCTCGACCCGCGTATTTGATCGCGTTGTCCATGAGGTTGCCAAAAATCGAATAGAGCAGGTTTTTGTCGCCGTCGACCATCGTGCCGGGCGGAATGGTCACATCGACCGAAACGGCGTTCTCCCTCAGTGGGATTTCCATATCGGCGCACACTTTTTCGACCACCTGCAATAGATCGACCCCCTCGCGGTGGAACGCATGGGGAGCCTCTTCGATGCGGGTGAGCAAGCCCATGTCGCCGATCAGTTCGGACAGCGACAGGGTTTGCCGATAGGCTTTGGTGATGAAATGGTGTTGCTTTTCGGCATCAAGCGGCTGTTCGAGAATCGTCTCCAGATAGCCCCGGATGCTGGTGACAGGGGTGCGCAGTTCGTGGGCGATGTTGCCAGTCATCTCCTGTTTCAACTGCTGTGTCCGCTCCTGTTTGGTCGTGTCGCGGAGAATCACCTCGAAACTGCCGTCGGCAAAGCGGTTGGTCTGCACCGAAAAATGTCGCCCTTGCTTTTCGAGGGTGGTTTCATAATAGTTCTCGCCACCCGGCAACGACAGGAACGCACACACTCCAGCAAACAGCTTGTTTTCCAAGAGGTTATCGGGCTGAATAGGGGTCTCGTCCGATAGGATATTGAGGTATTGCAGGAACAGGCTGTTGTAAAATTCGACCGCGCCCTCGGGGGTATAAAAGCAGACACCCTCCTCCGAAATGAGGATGTGTTGCAAGAGCCTTTCGCGCTCCTGTGCCGAGCGTTTTTCGCTCGTAGTGAGCGCCATGTATCCACGTGCGATTTGTTCGCCAACCTTTCCGAGTTCGTCATCGGGAAAAACCGCGTCGGCATCCTCAAGCGTACCCTCGTGTGCCGCCGTTGCAAAATCGGCGAGGCGGGCAATGGATTTACCGAACCTCCCCGCCGCATAGTTGATGAAGAGCACAGCGGCGAGAAACATCAACAGCGTGACGTACAAAAAGCCGTTATCGGCTCGCAGGAAATGCCTCACCTGAATGTTGTAGGGCAGAGCGACCCGCACATAACCCTCGCCCAACGCCCGGGCAAAGTAGAAATATTCGGTGCCGGTTGTGGCCGAAAGGCGCACGGAACTCCCCTGTCCGTCCCTTTGCGCGGCGATGATTTCGGGGCGGTCGGCATGATTCTCCATCCCGCCTCTGTCGCCAAAAACATTTTCGTACAACACACGACCAGCCCGGTCGAGTACCGTGACCCGAATATCGGGCGGGAAAAGGGCAAGAAGCGAGTCGAGCGGGCGACCCTGCCCAAGAGCCTCGTTCACCATACCGGCATAAGCATCGAGCTGCTGGATCATCAGGTCGGTCTTGTATTGCCTCTCGCGAGAGCGTTCGAACAGCGTAAGCGTGACCGCGAACAACAGGAGGATAACCCCGAACCAAAGAAAGAGCCGTTGTTTATAGGTCAATTTCATTGAGCCTCAGGGTTAAAGCGATAACCATAGCCCGAACGGCTCGAAATGAGGCGTGCCTCGCGACCCATCTTTTTGCGCAGGCGGGTGATGTGGACATCGACCGTGCGTTCGGTGATGTAGGGCGTGTCTTTCCACAGCCTCTCGATCATATCCTCGCGGCTGAACGTGCGCATCGGGCTGGAGGCGAGCAGGGTCAATATCTCAAATTCGGTTTTGGTCAAAGAGATGTTCACCCCGCCGACAAAGGCCTCTTTCATGGCCCGATCGACCACCAAATCGCCGAACACCATGCGGTCGGTGGCCGGGGCATCGGAGGGAGCCGGGTGGCCGGGTTGCCGCCTCAGCACGGCTTTGACGCGGGCAATCACCTCCTTGAGGGAGAAGGGTTTGGAGATGTAATCGTCGCCGCCCACCGAAAAGCCGGTCAGCATATCGTTCTCGCTGTCTTTGGCCGTGAGGAAGATCACCGGCACGGCGTTGCCCGCGCGGCGCAACTGCTCGGCCATTTTATAGCCCGACATTCCGCCCATCATCACATCCAACAGAACGAGCGAACAGTCAGCCGACAGGACGCTCAACGCCTCCTCCGCCGAGCTGGCACAAGTGACGTGATACCCCTCGCTGGCCAAATTAAACGCAAGAATTTCGCGTATATCCTCCTCGTCGTCGACGATCAATATGTTCGCAGTCTCGGTCATTTAAGGGCAAAGTTATTACAAAATCTGCTATTTTTGCATCGGCAACAGCCCAAAAAAGAGAGGAGCACGATCCAAAGTTTCAATTATTCGTTATATTTGTGACGACATATTGAACACGGAAAGTGTTTAGCTGATTCCTACTGGTAAATCTGGTAAATTTCATTAGGTCAGGAAACAGCAACTTCTCTCACGTCTTTAACGGCGTGGGCTGTTGCTTGTTTTTGATCTAAGGTTTACCAGAACCCACCAGTAAAGATTAGCCAACAGTCCCACGCTTTCTTTTTGACTATAACCAATCATACCCGGGACTCGTGTGAGAAGAAACTCTACACCATGAAAAAAACACACAATTTTTCCAAGACATTTTTTATGTCGTGTCTAACGGTGCTTGCGATGGGCATTGTTTCGTGTAAACAGGACAAACCGATTGACAATCCCACACCAACGCCCACACCCACACGCACACTCAGCGTCAATCTCAATGTGGTGTCGGACATTGCCACCCGCGCCGCCGCCACCACTGCCGAAAATCGGGTCGATGCGTTCGATGTATTTCTGTTCGATGCCACTTCGGGCCTTCTCGAAGCCGTTCAGCGCAACGTTACTCCCTCCTCTCCCGAGGCGGGCAGTGTGGCGGGCGAAAGCAAAATTGGGCAGGTGACCTTTACCGTTGTGGGCGAGGGCACCAAAAATATTTTGGCCGTTGCCAACGGCTCGGGGCAGGTGTCGCTCCCCGCAATCAGTGTCGGCATCACAACCTACGCCCAAATGTTAGAGGCCACAGCCCTGCTTCCGTCGGGAGGCGCGCCGGGATCGCCCTTTGTGATGAGCGGCTATGCCAACGCCGTGGCCGCCGACGGTTCGGCGACCCTGTCGCTGAGGCGGCGGGTGTCGAAGATAACCGTCGAGAATCTTTCGGCAGAGGACGGCCTCGTGATAAACACGTTGCAAATCGCCCAGACCGCCGACCGCTCCTACCTCTTCCAAGAGGGATATCCCGAGGAGGTGACCTATGTAGACTATGCGGCGGTTGATGCCTCGGGCACGACGGCACTCTACGTCTATCCCCAACCCGCCGCCACCAACCAGCTGGCACTCACGATTACAGGTACGTTCAACGGCGTGGACTTCTCCCAAAGCCTGCCCGTGCAACCCGCCTCAAGCGCGAATATGGGTTCCAATATGCAATATGCAGTAAAAGTCAGCATCGACGATGCCGTGGTTCAGCTCGAAACCACCGAACAGGTGGTCGAGGAGTGGGGCGACAGCGAGGACATCACGGGCGAGATCGGACTCCCCGCCAATGTGCTCACCAAAATCCCCGACCCCGTATTCTTGGCATACTGCCTCTCAATGATCCCCAGCTGGGACACCAACAGCGACGGCCTGCTCACTGTTGCCGAAGCGGCGGCGGTAACATATATAGATGTTGAGGGAGAATATAGTTACGAAACATACAATTATGTAGGTGAAATTGCCTCGTTGGAAGGAATCGAGTATTTCACAGGACTGAGAGAGTTGACTTGCTATGGCAATCAACTCACCGCACTCGATCTGTCGAAGAACACGGTACTGACAGATTTGTGGTGCAGTGACAATCAACTCACCTCACTTGATGTGTCGAAGAACACGGCGCTGACATATTTGAATTGCTCCTACAATCAACTCACCTCGCTGGATGTGTCGAAGAATACCGCGTTGACCAGCTTGAGTGTCAGCAACAATCAACTCACCACGCTTGATGTATCAAAAAACACTGCGCTGATAGATTTGTCTTGCGGAAGCAATCAACTTACCGCGCTCAATGTTTCGAATAACACTGCACTGATACAACTGTCTTGCTACTCCAACCAACTTACCTCGCTCAATGTCTCGAATAACACTGCGCTGTATTATTTGAATTGCAGCGGCAATCAACTCACATCGCTGGATGTATCGAAGAACACGGCTTTAGAATACTTGTTCTGCGAAAACAATCAACTCACTTCGCTCGATGTCTCGAAGAACACGGCGCTGTATTATTTGTATTGCCCCTACAATCCTGGCGACGGGGTGTCGAAATTCCCTGTGACAGCATGGTTCGACAACAACTCTATTCCCACCGGAACAGCGCCCTCAGGCAATACATATAGTTTTACAACGTGGGATTGGTGGTTCAACGAAGCAACCATCACCCCCGACTATCAAATAGTAAATTAACACATAAGCGAGGGCCGGAACCAAAAAGTTCCGGCCTCTTTCATGTGGGTTTGCGCAGTCGATTTT
The DNA here is from genome assembly GCA_031262465.1 of Rikenellaceae bacterium. Classification (GTDB taxonomy): domain Bacteria; phylum Bacteroidota; class Bacteroidia; order Bacteroidales; family Rikenellaceae; genus JAJQAW01. The sequence continues at coordinate 6,290 of JAISHQ010000111.1, read as the reverse complement.
ATAGGCGAGCGATGATAAAAAGACCTACCACCCCGCCCGTTGGGCACCCCTCCTTCCCCGAAAGAGGGGATTTTTTTGAGAAATAACGCATGAGAAAAGTCTCCTCCTTCCCCGAACTATCTCACCGACCGAAGCAGGCAAGTCGCCCGCAGGGCGGTGCCGAAAAGCGGAGGGAGGTAACGAGGAGTACCCGAGCCTCTGGGCGAGGGGGAGGTGGTAGGTCTTTCTCTCTCGTAACACGCCAACCCTATTTTTTGGCGTGTTTTAGTACTTTGGCGTCGATGTAAAAGACGATCTCCTCGACGATGTTGTTGCAGTGGTCGCCGATGCGTTCGAGCTTGCGGATTAGGAGCAGGGTTTTGAGGCCGCATTCGGCCAGCGCGGGGTTCTCGGCGATGTGTGCGGCCAAGGTACGGATCGCCCGGTGGTAGAGTTCGTCGACCAATTCGTCTTTGGCCATGATCTTGCCCGCGAGGCGAGTATTTTCGGCTTCGAGCGCCACAAAGCTGTCGGAGAGCATCGAGATGACGGTGTCGAAAATGGTCTCGATCTGCAACTCTTCGACCAATGCGGGGTCGATGCGCAGGCACTCGTCGGCGATGACGTGGCGGGCGATGCCCTCGGCAAAATCGCCGATGCGCTCGAGCGTACTGCTGATTTTGATGAGCGAGAGCACCAACCGCAGGTCGATGGCCACGGGGCTGAACAGGGCGATGTAATTTTCGCCGTCGCTGTCGATTTTGAGTTCAAAGGCATCGACCCGTTTTTCGCGGCTGGCCACCTCGCGCGCCTGCTCCACGTCTCGGTCTAAGAGGGCGCGTTTGGCCTTTTCGAGTTGCGAAAGCACCAACTTCCACATTTGGCTCACCTCGTCGCGAAGCAAGGCGAGTTCGTGTTCGGTATGTTTCATCTTCTTGGTTTCCATAATTTTCTATCCAAATCTACCGGTGATATAATTCTGTGTCTCTTCGTTTTCGGGGTTGATGAATATTTTTTTGGTGTCGCCGAACTCCACCAATCGGCCAAGCATGAAGAAGCCCGTTTTGTCGCTCACCCGCGCGGCCTGTTGCATATTGTGGGTGACGATCACGATGGTGTACCGCTGTTTGAGGTCGTGGATCAGCTCCTCAATTTTGGAGGTCGAAATGGGGTCGAGGGCCGAGGCCGGTTCGTCCATCAAGACGATAGAGGGCGATATGGCCAACGCCCGGGCGATGCAGAGCCGTTGCTGTTGCCCGCCGGAGAGTTCGAAAGCCGACTTTTTGAGTTTGTCTTTCACCTCGCCCCACAATGCCGCCGCCGTGAGCGACTCTTCGACCCGTTGTTCGATCAGTTTGCGGTCGCGGATGCCATTGACCCGCAGGCCATAAGCGACATTCTCGAAGATCGACTTGGGGAAGGGGTTGGGCTTTTGAAAGACCATGCCCACCTTTTTGCGCAGTTCATCGACGGGCACCCCCGAGGCGTAAATATCCTCTCCGTCAATGAGGCATTCACCCGTCAGTTTAGTATTGGGAATCAGGTCGTTCATGCGGTTGAACAGGCGCAGAAAGGTCGATTTGCCACACCCCGAGGGGCCGATAAACGCCGTGACGGTGTTCGGCTCCATGTTGATGCTAATATCTTTCAGCGCATGAAAATCGCCGTAATAGAAATTTACGTTTTTTGCTTCAATCATCATCATTCGTTCATTTTTACTTTTTTGCCGAAGTGGCGGCGTAACAGCGAGGCCATCGTATTGACCAACAGGACAATGACGATCAGCACCAAAGCCGTGCCATAAGCAATGGGGCGCGAGGCCTCGATGTCGGTTCCGCTGGTGGCCACCACGTAAAGGTGGTAAGGCAGGGCCATGACCTGATCGTAGATCGACTCCGGCAGTTTGGGCAGAAAATAGGCCGCCACGGTGAAGAGAATCGGGGCCGTCTCGCCCGAAACGCGCCCAACCGACAGGATTAACCCCGTGATGATATTGGGGAAAGCCATGGGCAAGACCACCTTGCGGATGGTTTGCAGTTTCGATGCACCTAAGGCCAACGAGGCATTGCGAAACGACTGCGGAATGGCTTTCAATGCCTCTTCGGTGGTGCGAATCACCAGCGGCAACACCAACAGCCCCAGCGTGAGCGAACCGGCCAATATCGAATCGCCAAAGCCTAAGGCATTGACAAACAGAGCCATACCGAAGAGGCCGAAGACAATCGAGGGGATGCTCCCTAAGTTGTTGGTCATCACCCGGATGAATTTCACAATAAACCCGTTACCCGCATATTCCTGCGTATAAATGGCCGACATTACCCCCAACGGGAAAGCAAAGACGATACTACCCGCCACGAGGCAGAGCGTCCCGACAATGGCCGGGAAAATCCCTCCGCCCATCATTCCGTCGGTGGGCGCGGTAGTCAAAAACTCCCAACTGATCGCCCCCGCACCGTGATAGACGATGAAACCGAGTATCCAAAAGAGTATCCCAATGACGATCAGCCCGAACAGGCGAAACACCCAAAAGGCCACCGCTTGACTTGTTTTTTTCCCCATCATACCCCTGCGGTGTGTTTGCGTTTGGAAATGGCTTCGGCGGTGATGCTGATTATCATCGTGATAACGAACAGTATACAGCCCAACATAAAGAGTGCTTGGTAGTGTGCACCTCCCGAGGGAGCTTCGCCCAATTCGGCGGCGATGGTGGCCGGAATGGTACGCACCGACTCGAAAAGCGAGCGAGGCATAACGGCGGCGTTGCCCGTGACCATCAACACGGCCATCGTTTCGCCGATGGCGCGCCCGATGCCCAAAACCACTGCCGCCGAGATGCCCGACAGGGAGTACGGAATCACCACCTTGTAGATTGTCTGCCAATGGGTTGCACCGAGGGCGAGGCTTGCTTGGCGCATGGCCAGCGGCGTGTTGCGCATGGCATCTTCGGCCACGGTGATGATCGTCGGCAGGGCCATAATCGCCAAGATCAGCGAGCCGGTCAAGGCCGTTTCACCCACATCCAGCCCGAAAGTGCGTTGCACCAACGGCACGAGCACCACCAACCCGAAAAATCCGTACACGACCGACGGAATCCCCGCCAACAACTCGATGGCCGGTTTCAGGAGTTTGCGCATTCGCTCACCGGCCAATTCCGAGAGGTAGATTGCCACGCCCAACCCCAACGGAAGCGCGATCAAAATCGCCACCAAGCTGACCAACAGCGTCCCCAAAACAAGGGGCAACACGCCGAACTGTGCCGTAGGCGTGGCCGTGGGCATCCACTCTCGGCCCCCGAAATAGTCTGCCGGTGAGATCGTCCCGGTTTGCACGATTTTCACCCCTTTGCCCTCGGCAGGAGCGTACTGCTCAGAAAGATAGGCAACGATTGAGGGGTCGGCGGCAACAATTTCTGCGAGCTTTTCGGGCAAGAGCCGATAGTCGTTCTCGGCATCCAACTCTTGGTCGGAGTAGAGCGAAAACACCTCATCGAAGCGGAAAACCCGGATCGCCTCGTTCCGGCCACCGACCGAAGACCAATCGGTTATCTCGCGGTCAAAAATGGCTTTAATTTGCTCAGGGGCAAGGCTTTGCACCGGGTTCGCGCTGTTTACAAACAAGGCATAACCCTTTTCGACCACCGGGCTTTTGAACAGCCCCAACCCCTCGCGAAAGAGGAACACCACGATCAGCAGGATCGCGATGCTCGTCACCGCTCCGCTCGCGGTGAGAATATACTCCGCAAGGCGTTCGGCTATTTTTCTTAGCTTTTTCACTCCGACTATTGTACGGTGATAAAGCCCACTTCCGACACAATCTGTTGCCCGGCAGGCGAAAGCACATAATCTATGAACGGTTTGACGCTGGCCTCGGCCCCGCTCGCGTAATAATAATACAAGGGGCGAACGACGGGATAGCTCTTGTTGCGGGCATTTTCGACCGAGGGAGCAACATACGTTTTACCCTGATCGTAAGAGACTTGCAGAGCCTTAACTTTGTCATTCAAGTAAGCCAAGCCCACATAGCCGATCGCCCCGCGCGTCTGGCTGACCGACTGCACAATCGACCCCGTGGCAGGCATACTCATGATGCCGTTCATGTAGTTTTTATTTTCAAGGACACTCTCCTTGAAGAACTCATAAGTCCCCGAAGAGGTTTCGCGCGAGTAAGGCACGATGTTCATGTCCGCGCCACCGACCTCTTTCCAATTCTTGATTTTGCCCGTAAAGATGCCTTCTAATTGCTCGCGGGTGAGCTTCGACACGCCGTTGGCCGGATTGACAATGATCGCCAAAGCGTCCCAAGCCACAACGACCTCTTTCACCGTTTTGCCCGCCGCCTGCATCTTCTGCCGCTCATCGAACTTGATTCGGCGCGAAGATTGGGCAATGTCGGTCGTTCCCTCGATCAGGGCCGAAATACCCACGCCACTGCCACCGCCGGTGACCGTTACAGCCGTTCCCGGATTGGCTTTCATAAACATTTCCGCCTCTTTTTGCGACACCGGCAGGCAGGTGTCCGAACCTTTAATCTTCTGAGCTTGGGCACTAAAGGCCACACCCCATGCGATCACCGCGAGGGCAATAATGATTCGTTTCATGATTTGTCTGGTTTTGAGTTGATTTAGAACTTATACTGCAACCGGATGGTAAAAAGGTTGTCCCGGCGGTCTTTCTCCATTCCGCCGATGTTTTGGGAGGTTTCGTTGCGCACCGCTTCGTAAAAGGCCTGAAGGCGCACGGCGGAACTGAGTTGCCACAGCGCACCGAAACCCAACGTGCTGTATGCCAAGTCGGTTTTGGATGTACCCGACCCTTCGGCTCCGGCCTGATTGCCTTTGACCCCGGTGTTGGGGTCGTACACGTCGTACTTCAACACTGCCGAGAGGGGCGATGCGCCCAAATCCTGAACAAGGATCGCATACCAGCCCGAGAAGGGGCGGATGTAGGTGTCGGCCGTGGGAAGTGTGGCCGCATTGGGGCTTTTTGACGAGCCTGCTGTGCCGGGTTGTTGACCCCAAAGGTACTCGGCGCGAAGCTGGGTTGCACCCGCGCGGGTCTGGGCCGTGAATTGAACATCGAGACCATAGTATTCGCGACGGGCAAACTGTCCCCGGTTACCCTCGTTGTCGCTCTCCACAAAGGCCGAGCCTTGCAGGGTGTATACTTTCGTAGAACCCTGATACACACCGCCGTTGTAGTACGAAACCCCGCCGGCCAACTGAACACTCCCTAATTTTTTATCCACCGAAAGATGCCCGATAAAATCGCGGCGATTGTCGGTCTCGGCCTTGATGCCATTTCCTGCAAAAAGCCCCGCTTCGAGCTTTACGATATTCCAAGGCGAGGTTTTGGGCGCTTGAAGCACGGCCATCGCTCCCAAGTCGCGTTCCTCGGGGAAAAGCGTCTGAAAAACCTGTGAGCGTTCGGGCGATTCGCGTTTAGAAGAAGAATAACTGATTTCGTTGCCAAACGGGCGATCAAATATCCCCGCGCGAAACTGCAACGTATTGAGCCACGGGGATTTCAGGTTGAGGTATGCGTCTTTGAAACCCACCCCTTTTTCGGTCACATCCAATTGAAACACGCCGGAGAGCAGAGGCGATACGTCATAAGTGAATTTGATGCGCCCCCGGCGGATTCCCATCCGGCTGAACGATTCTTGGGAATTGCTGTTCGCCGCCCCCACCTTGAGCGAAGCGGCCTCCTGACCCCACTGAACTTGGGTCTGGATATACCCCGACACCTTGAGTTTGCTCTGCCCCGCGCTCGTCGCCTCCAGCACCGAAATGCGCTGTTCGAGCTTCGCGGCCTCAGCCACAGCGGGTTGCTGTGCCCACGCCGAGGCACTCATCACTAACCCGCCAAAAATAAACATCCATTTTTTCATCGACATACTGTTTTAATTAATTTGTCGATGCAAACCTACTGCCACCGTGTTAAACGCAATTTACAAAAATATTACAAGATGGTTACGTTTTGAAATGTAAGTAATGGATTATTTAAAAGGCATAAATCGAAGCTCATTCGAGCACTTCAACAATTTGTGCTGGTTCGCTAACCGTCACAAACAAAAAAGGGCCTCAAAATGAGACACTTGGAGCGGAAAACGAGATTACCTCCCTCTGGAATGCCTCCACCAGCCTGCGGCTGACGGTCGGCACTCGGTCGGTGAACTCGCATCTTCGATGCTCGGTTCGAACGTTCTCATCCCGTTTGTGCTCCAAAACAAAGGAGGGTCAAATTTGACCCTCCTTTTGCTGTGAGCGGAAAACGAATATCGAACCCCGCCGAATCTCTATTGATTATCAATCG
>JAISHQ010000064.1 GCA_031262465.1 Rikenellaceae bacterium | reverse complement strand
TATAGCATTGGGGTTCCACCTCTTCCCATCCCGAACAGAGTAGTTAAGCCCAATCGCGCCGATGGTACTGCATCACAAGTGTGGGAGAGTAGGTCACCGCCACTTCAAGCGGCTCATCTGTAAAGATGAGCCGCTTTTTGTTGTTAGGTCTTTGGCGTAACTAAAATAGATCGCCCTTACAGGGCTTTTGTGGGGTTTGGAGAGGCGTTCAAAACAGGGCGTTGCCTTGCTTGTTTGATTTAATATTCCTACCTGCTTTTTGCCCTGACTTCTAAGATATTTGGTAATCTCAAAATGTTTTATTTATTTTATGCAAGTTTTTAAAGCGAACCTTAACGGGCTTCGGGTTCTACCAGCAAAAACAATCGCCAAAAACGCTTTTTTAGAAGTCCCTCAACTTTAAAATCATTCAATTATGAATTTATTATCGTCTTGGGGTATTCCAATAATAGCTACTCTATTAGCAACCGTTGTAGCTCATTTTGTCATAGAATGGTATAAAGAACAACGTTTAAAAAAGGTATCGTTAAAGACCTGTCGCAAAAAAGCGAAAGAGACTGTCAAATATTTCAAAGAAGTTGGATTTGAACCAACTCTTATTTGGGGATTTCGCTGGAACGGAGGTGGCGTGGCCAAACTAATGAGAAATGAGTTCAACAACTGTAAAGAAATAGGAATTATTACAACGAATACAAAAAAATCAATCAAAAATGGAATAAGTTTAGAAGAAACAGTACCCCATAAGATTTTAGTCATTTTAGGAAAGGAATGTAAAGACGAAGAGCTGGCTCTTTTAGAAGACATAAAAATAGAAATAAATAAAATTAATGAGGGAAGGGATACTGAAAAATCAGAAATAAAAATATGTTCATTGGTCAAGCGAACAGAAGAAACAGAGAAAAAAATTGAAGAAAAAGTAGGACAGAAGATAGATTATACTTTGTTCAATAATATTGAATCTGAAAATGCTATAAAAACACAATTCCCTTGGGATTTTGATGCTGATAAAACAGCAGAAGAGAAGAGAGAGGATAGAAAGTCTTGGTTTTTGGTCTCAATAATTACGCTATTTATTTTAGTGCTTCTATTTGCTATATTCTCTCCCCAAAAAGTCAAGATAGGAATAGCACCTTATGATGTCAACAATGAGGCTTCTTTAGAGGAAATGCTTGAACAAAATCTCATTGATTATGCCAACGAATCGATGTGGGAATTAGACGCTCTTATTCCTCCCTTTAAATTTGATGTCAAGGTTAATCCTGCGCAAAATTACCAAGAGGTTTTAGACGATGTTAGAGACGGTGATACCGATATTGCTTTTTTGTCCAGTTATCTGTGCGCTTTAAATGATATTCCTTCGAATATGACGGGAAAAAACGCCTCAATCAAGATTATCGGGTACATGAAAGAGGGTTATACTGATATTTATAAATCGTGGTTAATTGCCAATAGAAAGGGCTTTAAAGATGGAGTGACGATAGAAGACATACTTTGCGGCATTAAAAAGGGTGAGATTACAGTCTGTTTAAATGAAATCGAAGAATCGGGGTCGACACATATTGTACCTAAAATGTATCTTCTCGAACATGGGATCAATACCTTGAATAATTCTATAAAGGTGCTTTATATGCAAAAGAGCGATATGATGCAGTACCTTGAAAGACACCCTAATAGTGTGGGTTTTATTAGCTCTTCCGAATATTTAAAACAATTTATGCCCACCACAGGCACCACACACAGTTGGTTTGTTCATCATTTGGAGTATCCCCTCCCACGGGATATTATTGTTGCAAACAAGGAGTGGTGGGAAAAAATAGAAGTGAGAAGTGACACTGCAATTATCACAGAGGCACTATCCAGAGGAGACATAAAGAGTGTGCCTAAGACAGATGGAGATACAGAAAAAAGGAATAAATTTAAGGTCTACATAGAGTCAGGAGTGTTGTATGATAAATCTAATCCGGATAGCTTATGGGTTGTAAAATTGGATAATAAATGGTGGAATATAACGTTGGATAGTGTTGCTCTTGTTAAATTTAAAATATTCGATAATAACGTTCGAATGGATACGATCGGTTACGGGCTGATTAATAAGAACCTATCCGACACTATTCACTATGAATATCTATTAGATATTAAAGATAAATTATTGCGGAATCAAATAGTCAATAGCAAAGAGGCGATACATGTGGTAAACTTGAAAGCAGAATCAGCTCGCAAAATAATAACATTAAAAGAGATATTTGATATGGGTGCGAGTTACCGGCAATATATATTAACTGCCACTCAGGTTAAGAGGGCACCGATTATGATTGTCTCTCCCGGTGAAAATCAAACAGGGAATAGCCGTTAAAGCTATCCCCTGTTGATGAAATGATATGTGCGCCTCTGCTATTCTTCTGTGCGGCAGACGAGATTTCGGTCGCCGTATCCGCTGTCGATGCGGCTCACGGCGGGCCAGAACTTCTTGTCGGCCACCCACGCCAACGGGTAAACCGCCTTGTGCCGGGGGTAGGGGTGTGTCCACCCGTCGCCCGTGGCCTCGAAAGCCGTGTGCGGAGCCATGTTCACCACGTTATCTGTGGCATCCGCCTGCCCGTCGCGAATCGCCTCGCACTCCCGTTTGATAGCCACCAAAGCCTCGACAAAACGATCCATTTCGGCCTTCGATTCGCTCTCGGTGGGTTCGACCATCAGCGTCTCGTGCACGGGGAACGACACCGTCGGGGCATGGAAGCCATAGTCCATCAGCCGCCGGGCGAGGTCGGCGGTCTCCACGCCGTACTCTTTTTTGAAATGGCGCGTGTCGAGGATCATTTCGTGTGCCACACGCCCGGTTTGGCCGGTGTAGAGGATGCCGTACTCGGCTTTTAGCGTAGAGGCCAAGTAGTTGGCGTTGACAAGTGCCATCTCCGTGGCGCGCTTCAGCCCCTCGCCGCCGAGCATCCGGATGTAAGCATAGGTGATCGGCAACAGGCTGGCACTCCCCCACGGAGCCGCCGCCACCGCCGTAATGCCCTCCTGCCCACCGGTTTGGACAATCGGGTGGGTCGGCAGAAATTGAACCAAGTGTTTGGCCACCCCGATCGGCCCCACGCCCGGCCCGCCGCCGCCGTGGGGCGAGGCAAAGGTTTTGTGGAGATTCAGGTGGCACACGTCCGCGCCGATGTAGCCCGGATTGGTGAGACCCACCTGCGCATTCATGTTGGCCCCGTCCATGTAGACCTGCCCGCCGTTTTCGTGAACAATGGCAACCATCTCCCGAATCCCGCTCTCGAAAACGCCGTGGGTCGAGGGGTAGGTGACAATCAGGCAACTCAGCCGGTCGCGGTGTTCGACGGCTTTGGCGCGCAGGTCGTCGATGTCGATATTTCCGCGCTCGTCGGTGGCCACGACCACGACCCGCATCCCGGCCATGACCGCCGAGGCCGGGTTGGTGCCGTGAGCCGAGGCGGGAATCAGGGCGATGTCGCGCTCGAAATCGCCCCGGCTGGCGTGGTAGGCGCGGATCACCATCAGCCCGGTAAACTCGCCGTGCGCGCCCGAGTTGGGTTGCAGAGAGACCGCCGCCAGCCCCGTGATGACGGCCAAATAGCGGCTCAGGCTCTCGATCAGCTCGTCGTAGCCCTCGGCCTGCCAGCGCGGGACAAAGGGGTGGATGTTGCCAAATTCGGCCAGCGAAAGCGGCATCATCGAGGCCGCCGAATTGAGTTTCATGGTACACGATCCGAGCGGTATCATGCTATTGGCCAGCGAAATATCGCGCAATTCCAACTGCTTGATGTAGCGCATCAGCTCCGTTTCGCTCTGGTATTTACGAAAAATCGGCTCGGTCAAAAAAGGCGTTTGGCGGGCAAATTTCGGGTTGAACGAACCGGTTTCGTCGCTCTCGTCTAATTCTAAATCGACCTCCGGCCTCCCGGCGGCTTCGGCCAGCACGGCGATCACAGCGCGGATTTCGTCGGGCGTTGTCACCTCGTCGAAGCTCAGGTGCACGGTCTCTTCGTCCGGATAGTAAAAATTCAGCCCGTGGGCTTCGGCGATGATCCGCATCCGGTCGGCATCGGCGGCCATTTCCACCGTGTCGAAAAAGTCCTCAGCCACCAGCCGATAGCCCAACGCCCCGGCCGCGCGAGCGACCGCTGAGGTCGCCCGGTGGGCGTTGAGGGCGATGCGCTTCAGCCCCTCCGCCCCGTGGTAGACGGCAAAAAAACCGGCCATCGAGGCGAGCAGAGCCTGCGCCGTGCAGATGTTCGAGGTGGCGCGTTCGCGTTTGATGTGCTGTTCGCGCGTTTGGAGTGCCATGCGCAGGGCGCGATTTCCGAGCCGGTCGATCGAAACGCCGATGATCCGCCCCGGCATTTGGCGTTTGAAAGCCTCACGGGTAGCCAAATAGGCGGCATGGGCACCGCCGTAACCCATTGGCGTTCCTAAGCGTTGGGTCGACCCGACCACCACATCGGCCCCCCATTCGCCCGGCGACTGAATCAGAGCCAAGCTCAGGATGTCGGCCACCGCCGTCACTAACACCTCGCGCCGGTGAGCCTCGGCGGTAAAGGCGGCGCAATCCGGAATCGCCCCGTTCGCGCCGGGGTATTGCAGGATGGCCCCGAACTCCCGCCCCGTCCATTGGTAGGTGGCCAAGTCGTCGCAGGTGATCTCGATCCCGAGCGGTTCGGAGCGGGTCAGGAGCAGATCGAGCGTTTGCGGAAAGATATTTTCGTCAACAAAAAGCACATTTCGCCCCTCGCCAATCGCCCCGCGCGAGCGTTGGTTAAACATCAGCGCCATCGCCTCAGCCGCCGCCGAGGCCTCGTCAAGCAGGGAGCAGTTGCTGATCTCCATGCCCGTCAGGCTGGTGATCGCTGTCTGAAAATTCAGCAGTGCCTCCAGTCGCCCCTGCGAAATTTCGGCCTGATAGGGGGTGTAGGAGGTGTACCACGCCGGGTTCTCAAAAACGTTGCGCACGATCGCCGCCGGGCAGGTCGTGGGGTAATAGCCCATGCCGATGAAGGTGCGCAGGGGCTTGTTCCGGGCGGCCAGCTGGCGGATGTGCTCTCCAAATTGGAACTCGCTCATGGCCTGTGGCAGGTCGAGCGGCTGGGGCAGGCGGATGTCGGCGGGCACGATTTGGTCGACTAACTCGCTGATACTCTCCACTCCGATCACCCGGAGCATCTCTTGGGTCTCTTCCCGAGACGGGCCGATGTGACGATCGGCAAAACGTTCTTGTGACATGGCGGTTATTTTTCTTTTGATACAAAAATAGCAAATTTGCGCCTTTATTTGCCGCTCACTTCCCGGAAAATGCGGACAAAAAATCGGCTCTCTCCGAGGGGGAGAGAGCCGATTTTTGCTATTCGGGAGGATAGGTCGGTTACTGCACCACCTCTACCAACTTGAAGTTGTCAAAATAGAAGTTGGTGGCTGTCAGTCCGAGGCAGAAGGCGATTGTCCCCATGCCCTCAACCGCATTCCCGTTGGGGAAAATGTCGGCGAACGTGAAGGTTTTCCATTCGGTCGTGATATTCAGATCGTTCATCGTGGACATATATAAACCCGGAGAACCATGAGCTTGGGTAGAAATCGTAGTGGGCACATCGGCACGGATGTCGATGCTAAATTCATAGATGCTACCTTTCCTCATTGAAGGAGTCCAAAATACGATAAAATTAGACTCCCAGCCGTTATTCTGAACCGCCGGATTGGTGATCTTCACTGCGCGACCTGTTCCACCAGCTCCTCCGCCGTTGGCGGTATAACTCAGAACTGCTTGGTTCCAGGCCATGTAATTGGTAGCATCATCGGTCTCGAAATCCTGCTCCGCCACCTGGAGTTTAATCGGTTCTTCAGGCTGATCGGGTTCGGGCGGAGTGTAGCCGCCGTAATAATCCACCGTGATCGTCTTGCCGTTCCATTCCCAACTCTCTGTTTGAAAATTTATCGGAATTGAGCCGTTGTCGAACCAATCCCAAGTCTTTACCGGGAACTTCGATACGCCATCACCGGGGTTATATGTGCAGTCAAAATTCATTAAGAAGTAGTTTTCTGACACATCCAGTGAGGTGAGTTGATTGTCGCTGACATCCAACCATCGCAATGCTCTATTCTCTGACAAATCCAGCGAGGTGAGTTGATTGTCGTAGCAGTCCAAAGAGGTCAACGCGGTACATCCCGAAACATCCAGCGAGGTGAGTTGATTGGAGTCGCAGTACAAAGAGGTCAATGCGGTACATCCTGACACATCCAACGTTGTGAGTTGATGATTGTTTTGGACATACGAAAAAGTCAATGCGGTACAACCCGACATATCCAGCGAGGTAAGTTGATTGTCGAAGCAGAACAAAGAGGTCAACGCAGTATTGTTCGACAAGTCCAGCGAAGTGAGAGCAGTATTATAGAGACTCAAGGTTGTCAACGCAGTATTGTTCGACACATCCAGCGAGGCGAGGTTAGGAGCAGATTCAATATACAACCCTGTCAAAGCGGTAAACATAGATAAGTCCAAAGAGGCGAGTTGAGTATTTAATCCTAAATATGTCAATGTGTTATAATACGCCGACAAGTCCAACGAAGAGAATAGATCACCAACGTGCAATACTGTCAACGCGGTATTGTTCGACAGATCCAGCGAGGTGAGTTGGTTGTTGAAGCATTCTAATCCTGTCAACGCGGTATTCTTCGACACATCCAGTGCGGTGAGTTGATTGTTTCTGACGGTCAAAGTTGTCAGTGCCGTGTTATTCGACACATCGAGCGTGGTGAGTTGATTGAAATCGACTCTCAAATAGGTCAACGCAGTATTCTTCGAGACATCCAACGCGGTGAGTTGATTGTAGCTGACATCCAAACTGGTCAACGCGGTACACCCCGAAACATCCAGCGAGGTGAGTTGATTTTCTTCGCAGGACAAGGTGGTCAACGCGGTACATCCCGACACATCCAGCGAAGTGAGTAATGTATAGTTTATGTCCAATTGTGTCAAACCGGTAAAATATTCGATCCCGGCTAACGATGCAAGACTAAGGGATGTCTCAGTATTATAATCATAGACATCGTGGTGCCTAATAACAATCTCTGTCACTGCCGCTGCCTCGGCAGGGGAGAGTTTGCCGTCGCTGTTTGTGTCCCAAGCCGGGTGAGATCCTACATTAACGAATTGCTGTGTGGTCATTGCATTTCGGCAGTAGGCGAGGAACGCCGGGTCAGGGATGTAGGTCGAAGAAAGTAAGTCGTCTATTTCGGGTTCACCGGGTTGGTCGGGGTCAACCGGTTTTTCGCCCGATTCGGTCACGGCTTTTTGGGTGACGGTGATCGGGATGCTCTCACCGCCCGAGGTGATGAGAATGGTCGCCGAGCGGTCGAGGCCTGTGTAGTTCGGTTCGAGCGTGATACTGATCGTATAATCGCCCGCCGCATCGCCGCTGGAGGGGCTAATGCTAATCCAATCACCTGCCGCGCGGGTTTCGGCCTCTTCGGTGCGGGTTTTGGTCGTGCCCTCGCTGATCGAGGAAGTCCACGCGCCAGCCGTGGTAAAGGAGACCGTGCTCACGGCCTGTTTTTCATCGGCATAGACGGTTTGGGTCGTCTGCTGACCCGATTTCATTTCAATGGCCTTTTTCGGCTCGCTCTCTTCCTTTTTACAGGAACTCATTGCGCCAAGCATCAGCATGGCGACCAATGTTAAAGGTAAAAAATGCTTCATGTTGGTTTGTTGTTTTACGGGTTGTTATTTTCAATACAGGCACAAAAAAAGCGTGGACAGTACTGCTCATCTGCTTTTAGAGGTCCTTGACTACCTTTGCACAACAAATTCGAGTAAAGCCCACGCGAACGTGGGCGTTCACTTTACTCTTGTTGTGCTTTATGAAATTGTCAAGGTTTCTAAAAGCAAGAATAAAAGCTAAACGCTTTATCTATTTTGTAAAAATGTTTTTTTTCTCAGTTAGTGCTTCATAGGCAAAACGGTTTAGGGATTCATACGCAAATATAAAGATTTTATTTGGTATTTCTTGGCATAAATTCTACTGCTTTTTTGCATTTTTCGACGATTTGGGCGTCGGAGTAGCCGTCGCAGTCGACGATGATGCGGGCTTGCCCGTAGAAGGGTTCGCGTTGGGCGAGGGTGGTGCGGATGTAGGATAGGAGTTCCTCGTCGTTCAGCCCCCGGAGCAGGGGGCGTTTGTCCCGGCCGTGCTGGAGGCGGGCGGCAAGGCCCTCGGGCGAGAGTTGGAGGTAGATCGTCGTGCCCGCCCGGTTCATGGTTTGGATGTTGTCGGAAAAACAGGGCGCTCCGCCGCCGGTGGCCACAAGGGTATTTTCGGCGAGAGAGAGTTCGGCGAGCGTCTGCCGTTCGAGCGCGCGGAAACCGCTTTCGCCGATTGCCTCGAAGATTTCGCCGATCGTTTTGTGTTGGGTTTCAGCGAGGTAGTGATCCATATCGACAAAGTGCAAGCCGAGTGCCCCGGCCAGCGGTCGACCCACGGTGGTCTTACCACTCCCCATAAATCCAATCAAAAAGATTCGCATCCTTATTACATATTTTTAAGGAATCATTTAAAGGCCAAAAGACAAGGCTTGCGACCGAGACAAAAGCGCAGTGTACTAAACGTACTCGAGCATTTTGGCGAGGGAGCGTAACGCAGTATTTTGGTCTTTAAATGGTTCCGTCAGAATAGCTCCATTTGTACATCCGAGTCATCCTCAAAAATCGGATCGTCGCCCTCTATATCTTCGGTGGTTCCGGCCTCCTCGTCGGTTTCCAACGGCTCGTCGTCCAAAACTTCCTCGTCCTGAGCTTCTTCCTCTTGCGGCGGGTCGATGAACTCCAATTTTTCGACCGTATAGGCGCTCACCCGCTTTCCTTTGGCGCGGTGGCTCTTAACGCCGATAAAGGCCGGGGTGTCGATCGTCTCGGGCGGTCGGTTGACCTGATCGCCGCCGAAGGTGATCTCCAACAGCGGGTGTTTCGCCCCGGTGATCGCCACGAGGTATGAATCGGGGTGCTCGTCGATGAAGAGTTGCGGCTTGTCGCTGTCCTCCGCCGCGAAGCGTTTGACGTAGAAAAAGCCTTGAGCCGCATCGAAATAGGTGACCGTGTAAACCTTCTCCGGGTTGTATTTCTTGACACTCATCGTGTTGGGCGGGAAGTGCTGGCCGAGGTCGAAGCCCGTGGTGTAATAACTGCCGCCACCGGTGATGACGATCAGTTTGTCCTGCCCCGAAAATTCGCCTAACAGCCGCCCGCGTCCGTCGGCGTTGAGGCGCATCACGTCCTCGTCGAACCAGATGTTTTGGCCGCCGAGGGTCGAGGTGCCTTTCTCTTTGAGCACGATTTTGTGGATGCCATAGCGCGAGAAGAGGTTCCCCTGCGAGGCGCGCCCTTTGATGGCCAATTCACTGAAATCGAGGCTGACGATCAGTTTTTTCAGCCTCGGGCGCGGTTTGAAGTAGACTTTCAGCACCTCGGCCTCGCCGTTGGGGTTGACGCTCATGTAGAGAATTTCCGAGCGGGGCGTGCCCTTGGTCATGTCGTACTCGCGGTCGCGGGTGATGCTGGTGATCGCGCACCGCTTCATGTAGATCGAGCCGTTTTTGCCGTCGCGGTAGACCACGTTGTAAATGGTTCGCGTGTCGTTCTTTTTGAAAACGCCGATCCAAGAGATGTTTTTGCTGAAAAAAGCCTTTTCCGAGACGCGGGTGATGATGTATTTGCCCTCCTTGTTGAAGACGATCACGTCGTCGATGTCCGAGCAGTCGCCGACATACTCCTCCTTTTTCATGCTATTGCCGATCCCGAAGAAGCCCTCGGCGCGGTTGACGTAGAGTTTAGCGTTGTTGACCGCCACTTTGGCCGCCTCGATCGTGTCGAAACTGCGGATTTCGGTTTTGCGCTCGCGCCCCGCCCCGTGCTTCTTTTTGATCCGCTCGTAATAGGCTATGGTGTACTTGACCAAGTTGTTCAGGTGCCCCTGAACCTGTTCGATCTCTGCCTCGATGGCCTGAATCTGCTCGTCGGCTTTGGCGGTGTCGTACCGCGAGATGCGGATGAATCGCAATTCGGTCAGTTTGATGACATCCTCGCGCGTCACCTCCCGGCGGAGCCTTGCTTTGAAGGGTTCCAATCCCTTGTCGACCGCCACATAAGCGGCCTCGCGGCTGGTTTTGCCCTCGATCTCCTGATAAATCTTGTTTTCGATAAATATCCGCTCCAGCGAGGCCATGTGCCACTCCTCGGCCAGCTCGTCAAGCCGGATTTGTAACTCCTGCCTCAACAGGGCTTTGGTGTACTCGGCACTGCAACGCAGAATTTCGGAGACGCCGATGAAGTGCGGTTTGTCCTCGTTGATGACACAGGCGTTGGGCGAGATCGACACCTCGCAGTCGGTGAAGGCATAGAGCGCGTCGATCGTCTTATCGGCTGAGACATCGCCGGCCAAATAGACCATGATTTCGACCTGAGCCGCCGTGTTATCGTCGACCTTTTTGATGCGGATTTTGTTCTTGTCGTTGGCCTTGAGGATCGACTCGATCACGCTCGAAGTGGTCTTGCCAAAAGGTATCTCGGTGATGACCAGCGTCTTTTTGTCGATTTTGTTGATCTTGGCGCGCACCTTGACCGCTCCGCCCCGCAGGCCGTCGTTGTAACGGCTCACGTCGATCATCCCCCCGGTGGGGAAGTCGGGGAATAGCTCGAACGCCTCTCCCCGCAGGTGGGCGATGGCCGCGTCGATCAGCTCGTTGAAGTTGTGTGGCAGGATTTTCGAGGCCAGCCCGACGGCGATCCCCTCGACCCCTTGTGCCAACAGCAGGGGGAATTTGACGGGCAGGGTGACCGGCTCCTGATTGCGGCCGTCGTAGGTCAGCATCCACTCGGTGGTCTTGGGGTTGAAGACCACATCGAGGGCAAATTTGGTCAGCCGCGCTTCGATGTACCGGGGAGCCGCCGCCCCGTCGCCGGTGAGGATGTTGCCCCAGTTCCCTTGGGTGTCGATCAATAGGTCTTTTTGTCCCAACTGCACCAGCGCGTCGCCGATCGAAGCGTCGCCGTGGGGGTGGTACGACATGGTGCTCCCGACGATGTTGGCGACCTTGTTGTACCGCCCGTCGTCCATCTTGCGCATCACGTGCAGGATGCGGCGTTGTACCGGTTTCAACCCGTCCTCCAAATGGGGCACAGCGCGCTCCAAAATGACATAGGAGGCATAGTCCAAAAACCAATCCATGTACATCCCCGTGAGCTTGTGGCGGCTCAGGGAGAGATTGCCGGTGAGTTTGGCAAATTTGCCGGGTTTCCGAGCCGGGGTTTCGTCCGGTGCCTCGATCGGGTCGGGTATGTTTTGTGTTTCGTCGGTCATGTATGTTAATGCTTTTTAATCCAGTGTTTTACGGTAGTCTCCGTCTTTTTTCTTTTTGAACCCGTTGCTCAACAGCGTTTTGATCGAGATCAGGTTCTCTTCCAAAGGGTCTGCGGCGATCTCTTTTCCTCCGAGTTCGATTATTTTCTCTTCCAGCAACCGAATCATCCTCTTGCCGATCCCTTTGGCGAGGTATTCTTCTTCGCCGATCAGGTAACCGATCTCAAAGGTATGGTTCGCCTCGGTAACTTCGCCATACAACTCGCTGAAATCGTGATCGCCGTCCTTCATGTCTTTTACGTAAAAACAATCGGCGTGGAGGCCATATCCAATTTTCCGGTCGTTGCAGTAAACAATAAAATGCGTTATAAAATCGTAACTTCCATTTCGTTGCTCAATCTCGTTCAACCATTGCTCTTTTTCGCCGAACCATTTTTTGATATACTCCTTGCCCAACCACTCGTTCAGCAACGGAATGTCTTCGTCCCGGAGCACTCGAAGCTCGATTTTGTGGTTGTCGCCGATCATATACCCCCTCAGGATGCCTGTTCCACCAAGTCTTCCTCGATCTTCAGGTTGTCGATGATAAAATCCTGCCGTTCGGGCGTGTTTTTGCCCATGTAAAATTCCAGCAATTCGTGGATCGGGTCCTCTTTGGTGATGCGCACCTTCTCCAGCCGAATGCTCTCGTTGATAAACCCTTTGAACTCGTCCGGCGAAATTTCGCCCAGCCCTTTGAACCGCGTGATCTCGGCCGAGGCCCCCAACTTGTCGATCGCCCGCTGGCGTTCCTCCTCCGAATAACAATAGCGGGTCTCTTTCTTGTTGCGCACGCGAAAGAGCGGGGTTTGGAGGATAAAGAGGTGATCCTGCCGGATCAGGTCGGGGAAAAACAGCAGGAAAAAGGTAATCAACAGCAGGCGGATGTGCATCCCGTCCACATCGGCATCGGTGGCGATAATCACCTTGTTGTACCGCAGGTTGTCCATTCCGTCTTCGATGTCGAGGGCGGCCTGCAACAGGTTGAACTCCTCGTTTTCGTAAATTACCTTTTTGGTCAACCCGTAGGTATTGAGCGGCTTACCGCGCAGGCTGAAGACGGCCTGGGTGTTCACATCGCGCGATTTGGTGATCGACCCGCTGGCCGAATCGCCCTCGGTCAGGAAGATCATCGACTCCTCGGCGCGGGGGTTTTTGCTGTCGTTCAGGTGGATGCGGCAGTCGCGCAGTTTGCGGTTGTGGAGGCTCGCCTTTTTGGCAAATTCGCGCGCCTTTTTTTGGATGCCGGAGATCGCCTTGCGCTCCTTTTCGGCCTCCTGTATCTTTTTGTGGAGGATTTCCGCCGTGTCCGGGTGTTTGTGGAGGTAGTTGTCGAGGTTCTCTTTCAGAAAATCAGTTACATACTGCCGGATCGTCGGCCCGTTAGGCCCCATCTCCTTCGACCCTAACTTGGTTTTGGTCTGCGACTCGAACATCGGCTCCTCGACCTTGATGCTGATCGCCGCCACAATCGACGAACGAATATCCGCCGCGTCGTAATCTTTTTTGTAAAACTCCCGCACGGTTTTGACGATCGCCTCGCGGAAAGCCGCCTGATGATACCCTCCCTGCGGGGTAAATTGCCCGTTGACAAACGAATAATAGGTCTCGTTGTAGCCCGCCCCGTGGGTCAGCGCCACCTCGATGTCCGGCCCCGAGAGGTGAATCGGCGGGTAGATCGGCTCCTCGCCGATGTTTTCGTTGAGCAGGTCGAGCAGGCCGTTTTTCGAGACAAAGGGCACGCCGTTGAAGCGGATGACCATCCCCGCGTTGAGGTAGGTGTAGTTCCGGATCATGGTCTCGACGTACTCGAAATGGAACGAGTACGCCCCGAAAACGGCGCGGTCGGGGGTAAAAGTGACACTCGTGCCGTTTTTGTCCGACAGGCCGCTCTCTTGGCGGTCGCTCATCTCTTCGCCCTTTTCAAAGACCACGGTGCGAGCCTCGCCCTCGCGCACACTCCGGATCGTAAACTGCGAAGAGAGGGCGTTGACCGCCTTGATCCCCACGCCGTTCAGCCCGACCGATTTTTTAAACGCCTTGGAGTCGTATTTCGCCCCGGTGTTCATTTTCGAGGCCACATCGGAGAGCTTGGCCAGCGGAATGCCCCGGCCATAGTCGCGCACGGTGACCGTGTGCTCGTCGATCGTCAGGTCGACGTGTTTGCCGAAGCCCATCATGTATTCGTCGACGGCGTTGTCCAACACCTCTTTGATGAGGATGTAGATGCCGTCGTCGGCTGAGGCCCCGTCGCCGAGTTTGCCGATGTACATCCCCGGACGGCGGCGGATGTGCTCTTTCCAGTCGAGTGTCCGGATGTCCTCTTCGTTGTATTGGACGGTGTTGTCCATTGTATTATCGCTCATGAAACTATTTTTTTAAAGGTTTTCGCCCGGCTTCATGGTGCGAAGTTCGGATTCGATACGCTCCCGGGCCATTGTCGCGAGGGTTTGTGCATCGTTTTCAGCAACCGTTTCGGCGGATAGGGGCGGCAAGACGTGCAAGCGGAAGGTGTGCGGCCTCCGCAACTTCCACCCCACGAGAGGATTGCCCGTTCCGTCGATAGCGACCGGCAGAATCGCCACCCCGGCCATTTGAGCCAACTTGAACGCCCCCTCCTTGAAGCGGTTCATCTCGCCGCTCTTCAGGCGGGTGCCTTCGGGAAAAATAGCCACGCTGACCCCTCGGCGCAAAAACTCCTTGCCCCGCTCAAACATCTGCCGGGCACTCAGCGGGTCACCCCGCCGAAGCAGAATATCGCCATGCACCAACAGCGCGTGGTTGACAAAGGGGGCTTTCAGCAACTCCCGCTTGGCCACCCACCGGATGTTGGGGCGAATGGCGTACATCAGCGGAATGTCGAACATCCCCCTGTGGTTGCAGATGATGACATATGGTTTCGCCCGGTCGAAATGTTCCTCGCCCTGTACCCGAACCTTCCACCCCGGCGCGAGCCAAAAGAGCATCATGGCATGGATATAGGTCATGGCCGAAATGACCGCCCGTTTCCGATCCCACCACACCGTCAACGCCCACGCCAGCGAGATCAACACCGCGTAAACGATCAGGAAAAGGATCAAGGCCACGTAATATAGGATCGAAATAATCATAGTATCTTCTGATATTAACGGGCGAATTTAGTGAAAAATAACTACATTTGAACGATGCGCCGGGCGATTTTTATTACCTTTTTATCAACACTCTGCCTCTTTGTTCGAGCGCAGGAAGCCCCTGTGCGCGCCTCGGAGCAAACGCCCATCCGCCTGATTTTTACGACCCATTACCAGCAGCATCTCTTCGGTTACGACCCCGTTTGGCACAGCTGGTCGGACAGCTCGCTCTCCCGCGCGCTGACCTACATCCGCTCGCATCGCCGCGCCGTGGGCGAGGATCATTTTGCGCTCATCAACACCGGTCGCGAGCCGTCGGCCATCTACCGTCTCTATCCCGAAGATATGCGGGCGCGCGTAGAGGCAGTTGCCGGGTACGAAGCCCTGTCGCGCTTTCACCGCGCCGGGCTGACTTTTCAGGTGGCAGAATGGGATTCCGGTGCGGCGGAACCCGCGAATGCCCCCGCCGACTTCCACATCGGCCTCTTCGCCTCCGCTCCCTCGGCAGAGCAGGCGATTGCCGGAGCCGGGCGGCTTCATCTGGCGGTGATTGCTCAGGGCAATGACCCGGAAGTTTACCGGGTGATCCGCTCGCTGGGCGATACGGTGACCGTGCTCAATACCGGCCTCTCGGGTCGATATATCGGGGTGGCAGACATTCGTTCGGCGACCGATTTTACCGTGCGGTGGGTCGATATTTCCGGTTTTCCGGTCGAGGCCGAATACGAGATGCGTTTCGAGGCGTTGACCGACAGCTTGCGGGCGTTTTACGACAAGTCGATCGCCACCGTGCCCCAAACCCTCTCGCAGGAGGGCTATTTGCTGAAACCGACCCCTTACATGGCGCTGTTTCACCGCTTTCAGCGCGAGGCTTCCGGGGCCGACATCTCCTTTTTTGCTCCGCCGCTGGCTCACGATTCCATTCCGGCGGGGGCGTTGACCTTCGCCGACGTGTTGAGGCGTTTTCGTTACGACAACACCCTCTGTGTGGTACGGCTCACCCGGGAGGAGATTCGGCGATACCTGGAACACGCTTACGGCCTGCGTTACAACACGGTACGCCGGAGCAGTGACAACCTGTTGCGCCTGAGGCGCACCGCCGACGGCACCCTGCAACTGCGCTCGGCCCCCTACAACCTCGACGAGGCGGGCGGCCTCCGGTACGAGGTCGATGTCAGCCGCCCCGCCGGGCAACGCATCCGAATCCTGTCGATGCCCGACGCTCAGGCTACACCCTATTATACCGTGGCGCTCAACTCCCACCGCATAGAGAGCGGATACCTCGCTCGTGCCTGCGGATTGACCCCCGAGCAGATCGCCGACCGCTTGGTGTGGGAAAGCCAAGACGATTACCGCCTATTGCTCATCCGCTATCTGACCAAAAACCCTTTCCATAAGGAGTGGGAAGCCCATTGGCAAGTGATCCCCGAATCGTTCGCCGAACGGGTTAGGGAGTTTTAAATCTGCTTTTCAGCCTTTAACTGTTCTTAGAGAACCATCGCGCCTTTTTGAAAAAAGGCGCCCCAAAAACTTTTCTGCTTGTCTTTGCAGGGCGACCATCCCTTCAGGACTTCGCTTCATGCTGTATTCCCCACGGCTTTCAAGCGAGCTTGAGCCGGGGAATACAGCACAAAACGCATTCGCCCGATAGGCGAATGTGATCGTCCTGAAAAAACATTCTGCAACAGCGTATTAAGACTTCAAACTTTCTGCAAAATATGGTCTCAAGGAGGCCTATTTCGTTTCCATTTTTATCCAAAAAACTGATAAAACGAAAATGCAGGTGGATTTTCAGGGCGAAAACATTCACTCCGCAGGAGGTGAATGCCACTTGTTTGGGATGCCCCTGCTCAAGCTCGCTTGAGGGCAAGGGGGCATCCTAAATAAGAGGGTTATTCCCACAGGGAATTTTCGCCCTGCAAGCCAAAGCAGAAAAGTTTTCGGTGTCGCCTTTTACAAAAGGCGACGATTTGGGCGACTTTCTAAAAGTCGCAGTCAAAGGCGGGCGGGTTTTTAAAAATCTTCTAAATTGACTATCTTTGGGGCAAACTCTGGACGATGATGAAAAAAATCCTCTTGGTCGAAGACGAAAAAAACGTGGCTTCGTTTGTTAAAAAAGGGCTTGAAGAAGAAGACTTTACGGTTGCTGTGGCCAACGACGGTGCTGTCGGGTGGAACATGGCCAAAACCGAGCGGTACGATTTGGTGATTCTCGATCGGATGTTGCCCGGGATGGACGGCATGGAAATATGCAACCGGATTCGCGAAAAATACAAATACGAGATTCCGGTCATCATGCTGACCGCTTTGGGGTCGACCGAAGATGTGATCGCCGGGCTGAACGAGGGGGCTAACGACTACATTACCAAGCCTTTCCACCTGCGGGAGCTGACCGCCCGGGTGCGCTCGATCTTCCGGCAGAGCGAGGCCGAAAAGGGCGATGTCATCTACCGGATCGCCGACCTGGAGCTGAACGACGACACGAAGACCGTCACCCGCGCCGGGGATATTATTACGCTGACTTCCAAAGAGTACCGGCTGTTGCTTTATTTTCTGAAGAACATCAAACGGGTGCTCTCCCGCGAGCAGATTTTGGAAAATGTCTGGAATGTCGAGTTCGACATGGGCACCAACACGGTCGATGTTTATATCAACTACCTGCGCAACAAGATCGACAAAAAATACACCCCGAAGCTGATTCATACGGTGATCGGGATGGGGTATGTCATGAAAGAGGCTTAATCTCGTGAGAATCAGGAACAAAATCGCGCTGATGTTTACTCAACTCACCTTTTTTGTGTTGTTGATTACCTTCACGTTGGTTTACCTGATTACCAGCACCCGCTCTTATTCCTCGTTTTACGACCAGTTGTGGGAGCGTGCTATCCTCATTGCTCAGGTCAATTTCAGCCGAAGCGCGGTCTCCGAGGTGGTCTACCGCCACCTGTTGGACAACTATCAGTCGTCGATGCACGAGGAGAAAAGCTACATTTTTGAAATGACGCTTCCTCGGCTGGCCGACTCATTGCGAACCATCCTCCCCCACGAGCGCGATGTCCGTCAGCTGATGGCCGGCAAACAGCGCATTGAATTTGAACGCGATGGCCATCAGGCTGTTGCCATCTATTACCCCGGCACCCGCAACCACATTGTGATCGTTTCGGCCTACGACGAGCAAGGGACCGAAAATATGCGAAACTTGCGGGAGCTACTGATAATTATACTGATTCTCAGCACGTTGATAGTCTTTTTTACCGGACGGGTCTATGCCAAACGGGTGATGGAGCCGGTGCGCCGGATCATTGACAACGTGAAGAGCATCACGGCCAGCAACCTCAAACGCAGTCTGCGCGAGGAGCGAGGCAACGACGAGCTGTCCGAACTTTCGCGGACATTTAACCAGATGATCGAACGCCTGCGGACGGCTTTCGATATGCAGAACTCGTTCATCCGCAACGCCTCCCACGAGTTGCGCAACCCGCTGGCCGCCATCCTCGGCGAGACCGAGCTGGCACTCAACAAGCCGCGCAGTCAGCAGGAGTATGTCGAGACCTTGAATACGATCCTCGAAGAGAGCGAGCGGCTCAACTTCATGATGCGCGACCTGCTCATGCTGGCGCAGACCGACTTCGACTTTTCGCGGGTTCGCCGGGAGACGATCGCCCTGATTCCGCTCCTGCGCGAGATCGCCGAAGAGCTTCAGCGAGTCTACCCCGAGGCACAGATCGAGATCGTCCCCGAAGAGACCCCCCGCGTGTTTGAAACCACCGGCGCGCTCTCCATCCTGCGCTTGGCCCTGCTCAACCTGATGGGCAATGCCGTGAAATTCTCCGACGGCAAACCGGTGCAGGTTCGCCTTCACTTTACCCGCAACGGGCGGATCGAGATCGAGATCGTCGACCACGGGATCGGCATCCCCCACGGCGAATTGCGCCACATCGCCCAGCCGTTCTACCGGGGCATCAACACCTCCGGCTACAAAGGCACCGGGATCGGGCTGGCACTGGCCAAACGCATCGTCGAACTCCACAACGGCCGCCTCGACATCGAATCGAAAATCGACGAAGGTACAAAAGTCACCATCCGCCTCAATCGGGCAGAATAGGTTAATCTAATTATGAATTATGAGTTATGAATTGGGGGCTTCGCCGCGCAAAAAAGTAAGGCCGAGCAACGACAAATAATTCATAATTCATAATTCATAATTGAATAACGTTCATTATATTTGCACCCGGTTTGCTGATGTAGCTCGGCTACATGGGCGGGCCTCGGGGCAAGTAGCCGAGACGGATTGAATAAAAACAGAAGAAGCGACATGAAAAACAAGTATATCGACCTGATCGAACAGACGTTCGACTTCCCGCAGGAGGAGTTCCGTGTAGAGGACAACGAGCTGATCTTTAACGACGTTTACCTGATGGACATCATCAAGCAATACGGTACGCCGCTGAAGATTCATTACCTGCCCAAGATCACTTCGCAGATTCAGCGCGCCAAGCGAATGTTCAATGTGGCCATGGCCAAGGTCGATTACAAGGGGAATTACAACTACTGTTATTGTACGAAAAGCTCTCATTTTCAGTTTGTTTTGGAAGAGGCCCTGAAAAACGACATCCACCTCGAAACCTCCTCGGCTTACGACATTCCGATCATCACCTCGCTCTACGACGGCGGCCTGATCGACAAGCATACCTATATTATATGCAACGGCTTCAAGCGGCCGCAGTATTTGGACAACATCGCCGGGCTGGCCAACCTCGGGTTTCAGAACGTGATTCCGATCCTCGACAACAAGGAGGAGGTGGCTCTGCTGGACGATGCGCTGGAAAAACGGTGCAAAATCGGCATCCGGATCGCCTCGGAGGAGGAACCCAAATTCGAGTTTTACACCTCGCGCCTCGGGATTCGCTATTACGACATCATCGAATTTTACAAAAAGGTCATCAAGCCCAATAAGAAGTTCGAGTTCAAGATGTTGCATTTCTTCATCAACACCGGCATCAAGGATACGGCCTACTATTGGAACGAGCTAAGCAAGTGCCTCAACGTCTATTGTCAGCTCAAGAAGATATGCCCCGAACTCGACTCGCTGAACATCGGGGGTGGCTTCCCGATCAAGAACTCGCTGGAGTTCAATTACGACTATGCCTACATGACCGAGGAGATCATTGCCCAGATCAAGAACGTATGTAACCAGAATGATGTGGAGGAGCCGAACATCTTTACCGAGTTCGGATCGTTCACCGTCGGCGAAAGCGGGGCGACTCTTTACTCGATCACCAACCAAAAACAGCAGAACGACCGGGAGCT
The DNA here is from genome assembly GCA_031262465.1 of Rikenellaceae bacterium. Taxonomy (GTDB): domain Bacteria; phylum Bacteroidota; class Bacteroidia; order Bacteroidales; family Rikenellaceae; genus JAJQAW01. Next base: position 12,869 of record JAISHQ010000064.1, on the reverse strand, counting down.
TTGGTACATGATCGACAGCTCCTTCATCACCACCCTGCCCGACACGTGGGGGATCAAACAGAAGTACATCATGCTACCGATCAACCATTGGGATCGGGAGTATCAGCGGGTGTTTCTCGGCGGCCTGACCTGCGACAGCGAGGATTATTACAACTCCGAGGCGCACGCCAACGCTATTTACCTGCCCAAGTTGGTCGAGGGTGAGACCCAATACATCGGAATGTTCCACACCGGAGCCTATCAGGAGTCGCTGGGCGGCTTCGGCGGCATCCAACACTGCCTGATCCCCGCCCCGAAGCACATCATCATCGACCGCGACGGCCCCGACGACTATTACACCCGCCTCTTCGCCAAGGAACAGAGCTACCGCTCCATGATGCGGATTTTAGGGTACTGAGATTATCCAAAATCGCTGTGACCTGCGGCGTTGTCGCCCCTCGGCGGCTTGGTCATACACCCGCGTTTTATTCCTCCCGGCGACGCCTTGCATCTCTTTGCGCTTTTGAATAATCTTAAAACGAAAAGTTCCAAACAGGCTCCTATTTCAAACTGTCATACAAGACCGCTCCTTTGGCCGTCAATAGATATTTTTGTCGGGGATGGTTGGGGTTATCGGGGTAGAGTAGCTTAACCAATCCCTCACTCATCGCGGGATTGATGTAATTCGCTAAGAATGTGGGGCGATGCTTCAATCCCATTCTCTCCATGAGTGCCTTTAACGACAACTTTTCGTGCGCTATGGCCAACAAGAGCACACGAAGTTGTTCGGGAACTTGTTCGGTAGGTTGTTCGGTACTTGTTCGGTTATCTTCGCTCGACGGCGCACTTTCCGCCCATTCATCGGGGGCTTGGACAAGCAGGTATCGGTTTTTCAATTCGTTATTTTCGCCCATAAGCAGATTCCGGAAGAAGCGTTCCAAGTATTCTGCGTTACGCTTGATGCCTTTCTGCACATTCTGATAGTTGGCTCTTACCAATGCGTTGCGGAAATACCACGAGTGGTTGGCAAACAGGTCGTTTTCCACGGCAAATCCCATGGAACGCAGGTATTGAATGGTAAATACAGCGGTTGTGCGCGTGTTGCCCTCACCAAAGGGATGAATCTGCCACACACCCGATACAAACTTGGTGACGTGGCCGACAACTTGCGCCATAGCCAGCCCCGTATAATCAAAACTCTTCTCTTGTTCTATGTCATATTCCAGTGCTTTGCGCACATCGGGCGCAGAGACATACAGCACCGTATCGCCACCAAGCACCCACTCCTTTTTGGTGATGTTGTAGTCGCGTATCTTGCCTGCAAACTTAAACACCCCGTCGAAAATACGGCGATGAACGGCGGTAAACCCTGCAACGGTAAAAGCAAAGGAACGCTCGCTGAGCAGGCGGGCTATGTTGGCCGAAACTTTGTCGGCCTCCTCCGTGCTGTCGGCATCTCTGGCGCGGACACTCTTCGATTGGTAATAACTCTTGATGAGCTGTTGCGCTTGGTCTATGGTTATATCACCCTCGATGTGTTTGCGAGCCGTCTCTATCAGGTATTCCGATGGCTTCAAACCATCGACCGCCTGCAATCCTATTGCGGTTTGCCACGCATAACCCTTTTCTCGCTTGTCGGGTTCGCCTTGCCGGATGTATTGGTCAAACTCGTTCATTGTTCGTCCTCCTGTGTTGCTCTTAAAACGAAACTTTCCAGCCTCGATCGGTTTGGGTCAGGAGGAGGGTTTCGATTAGGGCGTTGGCATCGTCCGGGCTGGTTTTGATCTTGTAGGCGCAGAGGGCTTGATAGCCGTCGTTGGCGACGATGCCCTGTATTTCGACGATAACTTCTTGGTCGGCCAGCGATTCCCAATCGGCGGCACTGATGCCCTGCGCCTCCATTTGGTTCAGCTGAGTTTGCAACTCGCGAGCCGTCTCGGGGTCGGCATAGTGGATCGCCTTCTCGAATCGGTGGGTGTAATAGGCCTCCAAAAAGCGGGAGGCCACCCGCTCCGGGGCGTTGTCGCCGGACTGGCAACCCCACAGAAACAACAGACAGACGAAGAGCAAAAATCCTTTTTTCATACCGCGTGGCTCGTTTTTTAGGAGTTAAAGATACATTTTTTTTGAATATCAAAAACAGGTAATTTTGTTTCTGCCGGAGTTTTGGGCTATCTTTGCCCGCATAAAATTATTCTACTTATCTTCATTTCGATGAATTTTGTTGAAGAACTGACTTGGAGGGGCATGATCCAGGACATCATGCCGGGAACGGAGGAACAGCTCCAAAAAGAGATGACCACCGGTTACGTGGGGATCGACCCGACGGCGGACTCGTTGCACATCGGCCACTTGGTGAGCGTGATGATCCTCAAACATTTTCAGGCCTGTGGCCACCGACCCGTCTTTTTGGTCGGGGGTGCGACCGGGATGATCGGTGACCCGTCCGGCAAATCGCTGGAGCGTAACCTATTGGACGAAAGCACTTTGCGCCGCAATCAGGAGGCGATCAAAAACCAACTGCGCAAGATTGTCGACTTCGATTCGTCGGCGAAAAACGCGGCGGAGATGGTCAACAATTACGATTGGATGAAGGATTTTTCGTTCCTCGATTTTATCCGCGACATCGGCAAGTTGATCACCGTCAACTACATGATGGCCAAGGACTCCGTAAAAAAACGCTTCAGCGGCGAGGGCGAGGGGATGTCGTTCACCGAGTTCACCTACCAGCTGGTTCAGGGCTATGATTTTCTGCACCTTTACGAGACCATGGACTGCAAATTGCAGTTGGGCGGTTCCGACCAGTGGGGCAATATCACCACGGGTACTGAGCTGATACGCCGTAAGTTAGGTGGCGAGGCTTTCGGCTTGGTTTGCCCGCTGATTAAAAAGGCCGACGGGGTCAAATTTGGCAAAACCGAGCAGGGCAACGTTTGGCTTTCGCCCGAGTACACCTCCCCGTACCGTTTTTACCAATTTTGGGTCAACGTGAGCGACCAGGATGCCGAAAGCTACATCAAGATATTCACCATGTTAGATCGCGCCACGATCGACGAGCTGATCGAACAACACCGACAGGAACCCCACTTGCGCATCCTGCAAAAGGAGCTGGCCAAGCAGGTCACCACCATGGTTCATTCTGCTGAGGAGTACAACCGGGCAGTCGAAGCGTCGATGATCCTCTTCGGCAGTGGGACAGCCGAGGCGCTCAAACACCTGGACGAAGCAACCTTTCTCGATGTCTTCGAGGGAGTTCCGCGCTTCGAGGTGTCGAAAGCCGAAATCGAAGCGGGCATCCCGTTCGGGACGCTGTGTACCGAACAGGCGGCCATTTTTGCCTCGAAAGGGGAGCTGCGCCGACTGATCGCCGGCGGTGGCATCTCGCTCAACCGGGCCAAAGTCACCGACATGGAGGCAACCGTCACCCCCTCCGAACTGATCGCCGGAAAATACCTCTTAGTACAAAAAGGCAAGAAAAATTATTACCTGATCGTCGCGAAATAAAATATAGAAAAGCGCAAATGAAAATTTGCGCTTTTTCCGATGTTCAACGACAGAAAAAACCGCTATCTTTGTCCCATAACATTTTTTTAATTATGGAAACGATAGATTGGGGTAGCTTGGGATTTGGCTACGTTAAGACGGATTACAATGTGCGGAGCTATTTCCGCGACGGGAAATGGGGCGATCTCGAGGTACACACCGAGGAGACGATCACCCTGCCGATGGCCGCCACCTGCCTGCACTATGGGCAGGAAGCCTTTGAGGGGCTGAAGGCCTTCCGGGGCAAGGACGGCAAAATCCGCCTCTTCCGCCCCGAGGAAAACGCCAAACGGATGAAGGCCACGGCCGATTACGTCTGTATGCAGTGCCCGGACGAGGATTTTTACTTGGCGGCGGTGAAAAAAGTCGTTGAACTCAACGCCAAATACGTCCCGCCTTATGGCACGGGGGCGTCGCTCTACATCCGCCCGCTGTTGATCGGGACGGGCGCTCAGGTGGGGGTTCACCCCTCCAGCGAATACCTGTTTATGATCTTCGTTACACCGGTCGGCCCCTATTACAAAGACGGTTTCAAGCCGATCGACGTGATCGTCGACCGCCTCCACGACCGGGCGGCACCGCGCGGTACGGGCCACATCAAGGTGGGGGGCAACTACGCCGCCAGCATGGAATCGTCGGCCTGGGGGCACGATCACGGCTATAATATTGTGCTTTACCTCGACGCCAAAGAGAAAAAATACATCGACGAATGTGGGGCGGCCAACTTCTTTGCCGTGCGGGACAATACCTACATTACGCCCAATTCGCACTCGATCCTGCCCTCGATCACCAACAAGAGTTTGCAGGTGATTGCGGCCGATTTGGGGATGAAGGTCGAAGCTCGACCGGTGGCTTTCGACGAGATGGTGACCTTTGAGGAGGCCGGTGCCTGCGGTACGGCGGCGGTGATTACGCCGATTAATAAGATTGTGGACATCGACCACGAAACGGTTTACACCATTGCCAAAAACGGTCAGCCGGGGCCGAACACGGTTCGCCTTTACCAACAGTTGGTCGGGATTCAGAACGGCGATTTGCCCGACACCCACGATTGGAACCTAATTATCGGATAACCGCGATGATACTGAAAGAAATCCTAAGAAAAAACCGCTCTTACCGGCGGTTTTTTCAAAATCAGGTCATTGGGACGGACATTTTGCGCGAGTTGGTCGATCAGGCGCGCCTGACCCCCTCGGGGCGCAATATGCAACCGCTGAAGTACAAGTTGGCCAACGATCCGGCGGAGTGCGCGAAGCTCTTTCCGCTGTTGGCTTGGGCGGGATACCTGACCGATTGGGACGGCCCCGAGGAGGGCGAACGGCCTGCGGCTTACATCGTTATGTGTAATGACACGGCGCTGGCCGCCGAGAGCAAATGGGATCAGGGCATCTGTGCCCAGACCATCCTGTTGGGTGCCGTTGAGGCGGGATACGGCGGGTGCATCGTCGGTGCTTTTGCCAAAAAAGAGCTGAGCGACCTGCTTGGCCTGCCGGAAAACCTTGTTCCGGTCTTGGTGCTGGCGCTTGGCGTGCCCAAAGAAAGGGTCGAGCTGACCGAAGTTCAGGCGGGCGACATTAAATATTACCGCGACGAGGCCGGAACGCACTTTGTCCCGAAACGGCCACTCGATGAGATTATCTTTTAAAAAACAGGGGGGAGAATAACAGATTCCCGGAATTATTTGTACTTTTGTCCCCTCATAGAGAACAAAACAATGGCGTATTTCCTTTCCATCCTCCCGCTCAATAGGGCACTGTCTGACGACAGCGCCGCTTTGGCCATGTTCTCCACCGAACGACGACGACGATAGACCGCCCGGCTCCGGGCCGGAGCACCCATCTACACCCCGGGCAGGCGGAAAGCTGCCGCCCCCGAGAAACTCCAATTTTTATTTGTCGTCAATTCTTTTTATTTTTACCAGCAAGTACAATGACAATCAACGATTTTGATGTACTCGTAGCCAACGAATCGCACGTAAAGTACGCCGAAGAGATTTGTGCCGAGATGGCCAGTTCGGCTCGGGCGCGCGGAACGGGCATCGCCCGCCGTTCGCCGGAATATGTGGCCATGAAGATGCGCGAGGGCAAGGCGGTGATCGCCCTGAAAAAAGAGGACGGCTCTTGGGCCGGGTTCAGCTACATCGAGACCTGGGGTCACGGGCTGTATGTGGTCAATTCGGGGCTTATCATCAACCCCGAGTACCGGCGCATCGGCTTGGCGCGCGCCATCAAGACCAAGACGTTCTTCCTGTCGCTCAAGAAGTTCCCGGGGGCTAAGCTCTTCGGGCTGACGACCGGTCTGCCGGTGATGAAGATCAACAGCGACCTGGGTTACCGTCCGGTGATCTACTCCGAGCTGACGGACGACGACAACTTTTGGAAGGGGTGCGAGAGCTGTGTCAACTACCCGATCCTCCAGAGCAAGGATCGGAAAAACTGCCTCTGCACGGCCATGTTGTTCGACCCGGCGGTGGATAAAGAAAAGGTACAAAAACCTGACGATCCTGATTTGCAATAAATGAAACGTAAATAATAAAAAAATAGCCGAAGATGAAAAAAGTGGTTTTAGCCTTTAGCGGTGGATTAGATACCTCGTTTTGTGCGATTTACCTTGCTCAGGATATGGGGTTGGAAGTGTATGCGGCCCTGGCCGATACGGGCGGATTTTCGCCGGAAGAACTTCAGAAAATTGAGAGCCGCGCCCGGGCGTTGGGCGTGAAAAACTACGTGCGCTTAGACGTTTCGCAACAATATTACAACGACACGATCAAGTACATGATCTTCGGCAACGTCCTCAAAAACGGCACCTACCCCATTTCGGTCAGCTCCGAACGCATTGTGCAGGCGACGGCTGTGGCCGAGTACGCCAAAGCGATCGGTGCCGATTACATCTGCCACGGTTCGACTGGCGCGGGTAACGACCAAGTGCGTTTCGACCTGATTTTCGGCATCGTTGCACCCGAAATCGAGGTGATCGCGCTGATCCGCGAAATGCGCTTGAGCCGCGAGCAGGAGATCGAATACCTGCGCTCGCACGGGGTCGACTTCGACTTCAAAAAGGCCGAATACTCGATCAATCAAGGCGTTTGGGGCACCTCGGTCGGCGGTCGGGAAACATTGACCTCCTCCGAAACCTTGCCCGAAGCGGCCTATCCGAGCCAACTCACGGCCACCGAACCCCGGCGCGTCACGCTGACCTTTGAGCAGGGCGAATTGGTCGCTATCGACGGCACACGCTACGACGACCGGATCGAGGGCATCCGCGGGTTGCAAAAAATCGCGGCACCCTATGCGGTCGGTCGCGGGATGCACGTGGGCGACACGATCATCGGCATCAAAGGGCGCGTGGGCTTCGAGGCGGCCGCGCCAATGATTATCATCAAATCGCACCACCTGCTCGAAAAACACACGCTGACCAAGTGGCAATTGTTCTGGAAAGACCAAATTTCGGCCTTTTACGGCAACTACCTCCACGAGGGTCAATATTTTGACCCGGTGATGCGCGACATGGAGGCGATGCTCGAAAGCAGTCAGAAACAGGTTTCGGGCGATGTCTTTGTCGACCTCGCGCCCTATCGCTTCGATGTGATCGGCATCGAGAGCACGCACGACCTGATGTCGAACAAGTTCGGAGCTTATGGCGAAACCATGGCCAATTGGACGGGTGAAGACGTGAAAGGGTTCTCCAAAATTTTTGGGAATCAGGTGTCTATGTACCGGAAAATAAATGAGGAATAATCCATGAAAACCATCCAAGCGGCCATCATCGGCGGTGCCGGTTACACGGGGGGCGAGGCCATCCGGCTTCTGCTTAACCACCCGCAGGTGCAATTGGCTTATGTCCACAGCGAAAGCAACGCCGGCAACCCGCTCTATCAGGTTCATACCGACCTGTTGGGCGATACCGAGATGAAATTCACCGACACCTTGTCTTACGATGTCGATGTGCTGATCCTGTGCGTCGGCCACGGAGCCGCTGTGAAGTTCATGGAGCGCAACGAGGTGCCCGCTCACGTAAAGGTGATCGACCTGAGTCAAGATTTCCGCCTGCACACCCGCACCCAAAGCGCGAATCACCGCTTTGTCTACGGTCTGCCGGAGGTGAACCGCGAGGCGATCCGTGGGGCGCAGGCCATCGCCAACCCCGGCTGTTTTGCCACCTGCCTGCAATTGGGGCTGTTGCCGTTGGCCGCCGCCGGACTGTTGAAGAGCGATGTACATATTTCGGCCACGACCGGTTCGACCGGTGCCGGGCAGGCACTCTCGGCGACCACCCATTTTACGTGGCGAGCCAACAACGTTTCGATCTACAAAGCCTTTGAGCATCAGCACCTGAACGAGATCGGCGAGACCTTGCACACCCTGCAACCCGGCTTCGACGCTTCGATCCGCTTTATCCCCTACCGGGGCGACTTTACGCGGGGCATTTTTGCCTCGATCTACACCGATTTTGCCGGAAGCCTCTCCGAGGCCCTCGACCTCTACAAGGCCTATTACCGCGAGGCCGCGTTTACCCACGTGAGCGACGGCCCGATCAACCTGAAACAGGTGGTCAACACCAACAAATGCCTCGTCGCGCTCGAAAAACACGGCGATAAACTGCTGATAACCAGCACGATAGACAATCTGCTCAAAGGCGCAAGCGGTCAGGCCGTACAAAACCTGAATCTGCTGTTCGATTTGCCAGAGGACTCCGGTTTACGGCTAAAGGCCTCCGCTTTTTAAAACAAAGAGAAATGAAACTATTCGACGTTTACCCCGTCTACGACATCGACCTGCAACGGGCCGAGGGGGCTTGGTTGTGGGACACGGAGGGGAACAAATACCTCGATATGTACGGCGGCCATGCCGTGATTTCGATCGGCCATACCCACCCCCATTATGTAAAGACGATCAGCGAACAACTCAGCCGCATCGGTTTTTACTCCAACTCGGTGATTATCGGCCTGCAACACACGCTGGCCGAGAAATTGGGCGAGCTTTCCGGAAAAACCGATTACCAGCTTTTCCTCTGCAACTCGGGCGCGGAGGCCAACGAAAATGCGATGAAGCTGGCCTCGTTCCATACCGGCCGCTCGAAAATCATCGCTTTCACCGGGGCGTTCCACGGGCGTACCTCGCTGGCCGTTGCCGCCACCGACAACCCGAAAATCGTCGCGCCGGTCAACGAGACCGATCACGTGATTTTCTCGCCGATGAACGACGTGGAGGCACTCGAAAAGGTTTTTGAGCAACACCCCGACGAAATCGCGGGCGTTATCGTCGAGGGCATTCAGGGCGTGGCGGGCATCGTTCCGGCCACTTCGGAATTTCTGCGCGCGATCCGGAGCCTGTGTGACCGTTATGGCGCGGTTTACATCGCCGACGCGGTGCAGTGCGGGTGCGGACGAACGGGCAAATACTATTCACACGATTGGGCGGGGGTCAACGCCGACATCTATTCGATGGCCAAAGGGATCGCCAACGGCTTCCCGATCGGTGCTATCTCTATCGCCCCGCACATCGCCCCGAAGTACGGAATGTTGGGCACCACGTTCGGGGGCAACCACTTAGCGTGTGCCGCCGCCATTGCCGTGACCGACGTGATCTGCGAAGAAAACCTGATGGAAAATGCCGCCCTGTTGGGGCAGTACCTGATCGACGAACTGCGTAAAATACCGGAAGTCAAAGAGGTACGTGGTCGGGGGATGATGATCGGGATCGAACTGCCCTTCGACACGGCCTCCCTGCGCAAACGGATGCTCTTCGACGAGCACGTTTTCGTCAGCGGTTCGGGCAACAAAAACACGGTGCGCATCCTGCCTCCGCTCAACTTGACTCGCGAGCAGGCGGATATTTTCCTTACGTCATTCCGAAAGCAATTAGCTGATTCTGAGCTATGATAAAGGTCATAAAAATCGGAGGAAACGTTGTCGATAACCCGGAGAAGCTCTCCCGTTTTCTCTCCGATTTCGCGGCGTTGGAGGGCGATAAAATATTGGTTCACGGCGGCGGAAAGATCGCCACGGCCATTTCGAAATCGCTCGGCATTGAGACGCAAATGATCGACGGCCGCCGGGTGACGGATGCCCCTACGCTTCAGGTGGTTACGATGGTCTATGCCGGGTGGATCAACAAGTCGATCGTCAACCGCCTGCAAACTTTGGGGTGCAACGCGCTGGGGCTGAGCGGGGCCGACGGTCGGCTGATTGTCTCCCAAAAGCGCGCCGCCAGCCCGGTCGATTACGGCTTTGTGGGCGACCCGATTCCCGAAAAATTCGGCATCAGAACAGCCCAAACGCTGATCGAGGGCGGGTTTACCCTCGTTGTCGCGCCAATCACCGCCTCCGAAGCGGGCGACCTGCTCAACACCAATGCCGACACGGTGGCGCAGACCATCGCGCTGGGGATGTCGGCGATCGACGAGGTCGAATTGGTTTACTGCTTTGAAAAAGCGGGCGTGCTGTTGGATGTCAACGACGAAACCTCTGTCCTGCCCGAGATTACCCCGGCCTATTTCGCCGAACTGAAGGCCCAGGGCATCGTCTCCGAAGGGATGATCCCCAAGCTCGAAAACGCCTTCAAAGCGATCGCCGGAGGAGTCCGCTCCGTCGTCATCTGCAACGCCGAAATGCTCTCCCAACCCGGCTACGGCGGAACGACGCTAAGAAACAAGTAATTATGAATTATAAATTATGAATTATTGGTTTTTACTCGGCCTTGCTTTTTTGTGCGGCGAAGCCCCAATTCATAATTCATAATTCATAACTCATAATTCAAAATGACCTACGCCGAAAGCATATCCAACGAGGAGATCAGCGCCCTGCCCGGCGGTGCGTTCAATGGGCGGATTGTTGTGGTCGACGACCTGCCGACCATGGAACAGGCCGCCCAAGCCCTGAGCCGGTGCGGGGTCATTGGCTTCGACACCGAGACCCGTCCCGCGTTCCAAAAGGGGAAGGTCAATCAAATGGCGTTGGTGCAACTCTCTTCGGATGATACAGCTTTCCTGTTCAGAATCAATAAATTGCCGCTTTCTTCGGAGATGCTTGCGATTTTAGGCGACGAGCGCATCGTCAAGGTGGGTGCTTCGATCCGCGACGACATCAAGGGCATTCAGAAGCAGACCCCCTTCACCCCCGGCGGATTTGTCGACATCCAATCCATTGTGGGTCAGTACGGTATCCGCGATTTGAGCGTGCGCAAGGTCTCGGCCATTGTGTTGGGTGTCCGCATCTCCAAAGCCCAGCGGCTGAGCAATTGGGAGGCGCAGGTGCTCACCCCCGCCCAACAGCTCTATGCGGCCACCGATGCGTGGGCCTGCCGCGAAATCTACCTGAAACTGACCGAAATACACCGATAATTTACCCCCATCGTATGACGCAACCGGCCGAAATTATCCTCAAACGGGGCAAAGAAGAGTCCCTGCTCCGCTTCCACCCCTGGGTATTTTCCGGGGCGATCGAATCTGTTGTCGGTGAGCCGAATGAGGGCGATTTGGTGCGGGTTTACGACAGCCGCCACCAATTTATTGCGCTGGGGCACTGTCAGGTCGGGGCGATTGCCGTGCGGGTCTTGTCGTTTCGCGACGAGGTGATCGAAGATAGTTGGTGGAACAGCCGCCTGCAACAGGCTTATACTCTGCGTCAAGCGTTGGGCTTAGGCGACAGCACGGAGACTACCTGTTACCGCTTGATCCACGGCGAGGGTGACTCGTTGCCGGGCTTAGTGGTCGATATTTACGGGACGACGGCGGTCATGCAGGCGCATTCGGTGGGGATGTACAACAGCCGCGAGGCCATCGTGCGGGCGATTCGTGCGCTCTACGGCGACCGCATCCGCGCCATTTTTGACAAGAGCAGCGGCACCCTGCCCCATAACGCGGGGATCGACGCGGTCGACGGATACCTCTACGGCACCCCGTCCGACGAGCCGGTCATGGAAAACGGCAACCGCTTTCATGTCAATTGGGAGCGGGGTCAAAAGACCGGTTTTTTCATCGACCAGCGGGAAAATCGCGCCTTAGTGGGGCGTTACGCACATGGGCGGCGGGTGCTCAACACGTTCAGTTACACCGGCGGCTTCTCTGTCTATGCCCTGCAAGGCGGCGCGACGAGTGTCGACTCGGTCGACAGCTCCCAGCGGGCCGTGGAGTTAGCGCGGGAGAATGTCGAACTTAATTTCGGGGCACAGGCACCCCACCGGGCGATCGCCAGCGACACCTTTGAGTTCCTAAAAGGGGTCGACAACGGAGCATACAACCTGATAATCCTCGACCCGCCCGCTTTTGCCAAACACCACAAAGTGTTGGGCAACGCGCTCAAAGGGTATCAGCGGCTCAACGCGCAGGCCATGATGAAGATAGCCCCGGGCGGGATTCTCTTTACCTTCAGCTGTTCGCAAGCCGTCACCCGCGAACATTTTCGCCAAGCCGTCTTCTCGGCGGCGGTCGTCGCCGGCCGCAACGTGCGCATCCTCCACCAACTGACCCAACCCGCCGACCACCCGATCAACATCTTCCACCCCGAAGGCGAATACCTCAAAGGGCTGGTGCTTTACGTCGAGTAATTTTTCAGCCTCCAACTGTTCTTAGAGAACCATCGCGCCTTTTTGAAAAAAGGCGCCCCAAAAACTTTTCTGCTTGTCTTTGCAGGGCAATCATTCCTGTGGAACTTCGTCTTATTTTCCATGTCCCCAGCCCTTCAAGCGAGCTTGGGGCGGGACATGAAAAACAAGACGCATTCGCCCGCAGGCGAATGTGATCGCCCTGAGAACACATTCTGCAACAGTGTATTAGGGATTCAAATTTTCTACAAATTGGGGCAAACAATTTCGCTTCTCTATTTATCTGAAGACGCAGACAAAACGGAATAGCTGGTGATTTTCAGGGCGAAAACATTCACTCCGCAGGAGCTGAATGCCATTTGTCCGAGACACCCCTGCTCAAGCTCGCTTGAAAGCAAAGGGGTGTCCCGGATAAGTGGATTGTTCCCACAGGGAATTTTCGACCTGCCAACACAAGCACAAAAGTTTTCGGTGTCGCCTTTTTCAAAAGGCGACGATTTTGGGCGACTTTTCTAAAAAGTCGCAGTCAGAGGCAGAGCGAGAACAGTTAAAGGTTAAAAAGAAGATGCAGAGATTTAAGAATTATATGTTGCCGGTGGCGATGATAGTTGGGGCATTGGAGCGTTCGTGGATGGCGGAGGCGGCTTTTTTGATGCCGTGGCTCTTGTTTTTCATGCTGTTGTTTTCGTTTGCGCGCATCGCTCCGAGAGAGGTGACTTTTTCGCGCCTGCACCTCCTTTTGCTGTCGATCCAATTGTTTGGTAGCCTGGCGGTTTACGCGGCACTGCGGGGGTGGAATCCGGT
>JAISHQ010000106.1 GCA_031262465.1 Rikenellaceae bacterium | reverse complement strand
TGCACTCGCCCGTTTCGGTGTCTAACACGGCCGCTTTGACAGACGAACTGCCGATGTCGATTCCTAAGGTTTTCATACGTTTTTAGCTTTATCGTTTTAGGTTAAAATTGTCAATCGTGTGTCAATCGTGCCAATTGATAAAATTGAGCTTCGACTTCAGCCGTGTCTCCCGCTCATAGGCGTGGCGATTAAACTGATAGTACTGCGCCGGTTTGTGCGCCACCCCTTTCTCCCGCTCCTGGAGCGGCTCCAAATAGCCCGACCCGAGGATTTTCTTGCGAAAATTCCGGTTGTCGATCTCGATGCCCAAAATCGCCTCGTACAGGTTCTGCAACTGCCGGATGGTGAACTTCCGGGGCAACAGCTCGAAGGCGATCGGTTCGTTGGCCAACTGGGTGCTCAGCGTTTTGAGCGCGGTCATCAGGATCGCCTTGTGATCCAACGCCAACCGCTTGACCGACTGCACATCATGCCACTCGGCCCGGCGCATCGCCGTGTGCGAGATGATCTTCGGGCTGAGCTTGACCCGCGAGTAATAGGCGATCGAAATGATCCGCCGCGTCTCGAAGCCATACGTCTCGTTCAGCCACCCGAGGTCGTCGTCGCCGATCCGGTCGGGGTCGGAAAAGACCTGCAACTGCTTCAGGTAGACCTGCTTCAGGTTGGTCATCTCCTCCAGAATCCGATAGGCCGACGAAGATACATCCTCGTCCTGATAAATCGGACTGCCCGGCAGTTTCACATCCTCCCGCAACACCGTCTGCCCGTCGGGCTGGCGTTCCCGGTACCCGCGCTTGACCAGCAAGACCTTGAGCGATGTCCCGTCGAAACCGAACACCACGCAATCGACCGATATCGAGGGGTTTTTTACCGGAACCATCCGTGTGCTTTTTCCAAAACGTGCATTTTTCAAAATTACACGATCTGAACAACAAAAACAAGGTTAGTGTAAAATTTACGCTAATAAAACCTTTCGATTGTGATTTATTCTTATGAATATCAAGTGATTGAATGGTCTGTTTTTTTGAAAAATTTCCGTTTTGCCCAAACGGTTACTTAACGTAAGATTTACGTTATTGCCATTTTATTGTAACTTTCGAGAATCGCCCCCGTTATAGGGGAGAATTTCGCTTCGGCAAAAAAAATCCAAGCAAGCTCTGAAAAAAATTAGTATTGTGTGTTGCATAGTAATAAAAACTGTTTTACATTTGTGCCGTCAAAGGTACTGAATCAGTTTTATTAGCGCTTTTTAACCCATTTTTTCCTATGATCCAAATTCGCGACCTGAACAAAAGTTATTTCAACGGAGCACCGCTCCACGTGCTAAAGGGCATCAACCTCGATGTGGCTCGGGGGGAGTTTCTCTCCATCATGGGCGCGTCGGGGTCGGGGAAATCGACGCTCCTCAATATTTTGGGCATCCTCGACAATTACGACAGCGGCGAATATTACCTCGACGGTGTCCTCATCAAAGACCTCAGCGAAACCCGCGCCGCCGCGTTGCGCAACGAGAAGATCGGCTTTGTTTTTCAGTCGTTCAACCTGATCTCGTTCAAAAACGCGCTGGAAAATGTGGCCCTGCCGCTCTACTATCAAGGCGTGGGGCGCAAAAAGCGCAATGCCATGGCCATGGAATACCTCCGGCGGATGGGGATCGACACCCATTGGGATCACCTGCCCAGCGAGCTTTCCGGCGGACAAAAACAGCGCGTGGCCATTGCTCGGGCACTGATCGCCCAGCCGCAGGTCATTTTGGCCGACGAGCCGACCGGCGCGCTGGACAGTGCCACCTCGCAGGAGATGATCGAGCTGTTGCGGCAGATCAACCTCGAAGAGGGGATTACGATGCTGATCGTCACCCACGAACAGTCCGTGGCCAATGCCACAGACAAGGTGATCCACATCCGCGACGGGGTGATCGGCGAAGTTGTTGTGAACGAAAACCCGGTAATCGCTTTTTGATCCCATGTTCGACTTTCTTCACGAAATAGTGGCCACCATCCGCCGCAACAAGATGCGGACGTTCCTCACGGGCTTTGCCGTGGCGTGGGGGATTTTCATGCTGATTGTCCTGCTGGCCTCGGGCAACGGCCTGCGCAACGGGGTGATGTCGAATTACGGCTACCGCGCCATAAACACGGTGCGCGTCTCCTCCGGTTGGACTTCGGTGCCCTACAAGGGCTTCCAGTCCGGTCGTGCGATCTACTTAGACCAGCGCGACTACGACCTGATTCGCTCCAACCTCCCCAATGTGGAATACTTGTCGGCCAGCATCATGCTTTACGGCACGATCAGCTACGGCGAGGAGTACGGCACGTGGGTTACCAACGGGGTGACCTCCGATGCCCAATACATCTACAACCTCACGGTTCCGGAGGGGCAGGGGCGTTTTCTCAACCCGATGGACATCGAGATGCACCGCAAGGTAATCGTCATCAGCGACAAAATACAAAACTCGCTCTTTAAGGACGAAGAGCCGTTGGGAAAATACGTTCGTTTCAACAACACCCTTTTTCAGGTGGTGGGGGTCTATCTCGACGAAATGAACCGCCAAGAGGTCTATATCCCCTTTTCTACCGCCCAGATGATCTACAACCAGGGGTATGGGATTGACCGGATCGAATTTACGGTCACCGGGCTGAAGACGTTGGAGGAGAACGAGGCCTATACTCAGCGGGTACGGGATTTGTTGTCCGCCCTTCATCAAGTCGACCCGAGCGATCGTTACGCGCTTCGCATCTACAATTCGGGGGAGGACGCACTCGGAACGCAACAGGTTTTCAGGCTGATTAACCTCTTTGTCTTGCTGATTGGGATCGCTTCGCTGATGGCGGGCATCGTCGGCGTGGGCAACATCATGCTCATCACGGTCAAGGAGCGCACCCGCGAGATCGGGATTCGCAAGGCGATCGGGGCCACACCCGGCTCGATCCTCAAACTGATTATTTTCGAGTCGATTTTTATCACGACAACCGCCGGGTATGCGGGGATTGTCTTGGGAATCGGGCTGACCGAATTGGTTTCCTCCCTCTTTTTCTCCGAAGGAGCGGGCAGCGGTGGGGTGACTATCTTCCTTAACCCGACGGTCGACTTGGGGACAGTCTTCGGAGCGACCCTCTTCCTGATCGGCTGCGGGGTGGTGGCGGGGTTGATTCCGGCACTGAAAGCGACAAGGGTGAGGCCGATAGAAGCGATGCGAGCCGAATAATATGAAACTCCTACAAAGCCAAAATACTGCGTTACGCTCCCTCGTGAAAATGCTCGAGTACCTTTAGTACACTGCGCTTTTCCCTCAGTCGCAAGCCTTGTCTTTTGACTTTGTAGAAGTTCCATAAACGAGAAGAAAAAACGGAACAAAATATAACCAAATATGTTTGATTTAGATAGCTGGCAGGAGATATGGAGCACGATCACCCGGAACAAGACCCGGAGCCTGTTGACGGCATTCGGGGTCTTTTGGGGGCTGTTTATGCTCATCGTCCTGATGGGGATCGGAAGCGGGTTTAAGAGTGGTGTCTTCTCCATGTTGGACGGGTTGGACGTCCGAACCGTCGTATTTCAATCCGACGCGACCGGCCTGCCTTACAAGGGGTATCGCAAGGGGCGTTATTGGAACATGACCTCGCGCGATTTGCCCATCATCCGCCAAAATGCGCAATCGGTTGAATACATGACCCCCTTGCTGAGTGGGCGGAGCGGAGACTCCAACACGGTGCGCGGCCTAAAATCGGGTTCGTACAGCAACGTGGGCCTGTTGCCCGATTATTTCAAGATCAATGCGGTCGAAGTCCTGCAAGGGCGGATTCTCAACGAAATGGACGAAGAGCAAAACCGCAAGGTGTGTGTGATTGGCGAGGAGGTCTATGAAACGCTCTTCGACATCGACGAAGACCCGATCGGCCAGAACATCCGATTGAACGGCATCTATTTTCAGGTTGTCGGGGTGGTCAAGCAAATCTCTCAGATGACCCTCTTCAGCTATCCCCCAACGACGATCTACATCCCCTTTTCGACCATGCAACGCACCTTTACGCGGGGCGATTACATCCATGCTCTTTTCTGTTCAGCCAAACCGGGCTATCCGTCGGCGATGGTCGAAGAGGAGGTGTCGGACATTTTGAAGAGAAACCACGACATTGCCCCCGAAGACACGCAGGCGATCTATTCGTATAACATCGAAAAAGAGCTCATGCTGTTTCAGAACCTTACTTTAGGGGTCAATGTGCTGGTGCTGATCGTGGGGTTAGGCGCTCTGTTTTCGGGCGTGATCGGCATCAGCAACATCATGTTAGTGACCGTGCGCGAACGCACCCGCGAGATCGGTGTGCGGCGCGCTCTGGGAGCCAAACCGCGAAACATCCTGTGGCAGGTCATGAGCGAAAGCCTGGTGTTGACTTCGCTGGCCGGGCTGGTTGGCTTTTTGGTCGCCGTGGGGGTATTGGCTGTGGCCTCCCAAATCATGGAGGCTTCGCCGATCGAGGGTTTCGGGCCGCCACTGATTTCGTTCGGGCTGGCTCTGGGGGCGATGGCCATTTTAATTGCCTCCGGCGCGCTGGCCGGGCTGATGCCTGCCCTGAAAGCCCTTCAAATTAAGGCGATTGATGCGTTGCGCGATGAATAACGACGATGGGGACTCCTAAAAATCCAAAATACTGCGTTACGCTCCCTCGCTAAAATGCTCATGTACGTTAAGTACACTGCGCTTTTGCTTCGGTCGCAAGCCTTGTCTTTTGAATTTTTAGAAGCCCCCATGATGAAAAGAAAACACAAATAAAAATAGATACCGATTATGAAAAAGTTTTTCCGGATTTTTTGGCTCATACTGCTCGGTGTGGTCGTATTGGGCACTTTCTATTTCCTTTGGAGCAAATCGAGGCCGAAGACAACGACCTATGAAACGGTTGAAGTCACCCGGCAAACGATCGAAAACCTCTCTGTGGCGACCGGAAAGGTCTCCCCCCGCGACGAGGTGATGATTAAACCGCAAATTTCGGGCATCATCTCCGAACTCCACAAAGAGGCCGGGCAGTATGTCGAGTCGGGCGAAATCATCGCCACGGTCAAGGTAATCCCGGAAATGGGGCAACTCAACTCCGCCGAATCGCGGGTGCGGCTGGCCGAAATCAACCTCAACCAGACTAAAAACGAGTACGAACGCCAACAACAGCTTTTCGAGCAGAAAATAATCTCGCGCGAGGAGATGGAACAGTCCGAGGTGACCTACCAGCGGGCGGTCGAGGAGTTAGAAAACGCGCAGGACAACCTGGAGATCGTTCGTGACGGGATTTCCAGCCGGAGTGCCCAGCTGAGCAACACCCAAATCCGGTCGACTATCAGCGGGATGATCCTCGATATTCCGGTCAAAGAGGGCAATTCGGTGATCCAATCCAACACCTTCAACGACGGCACGACCATCGCCACGGTCGCCGACATGAGCGACATGATCTTCGTCGGCACGATCGACGAAACCGAGGTGGGCCGGGTGCATACCGGAATGCCGATCAAACTTACTATCGGCGCGCTGGAGAGCCAGCCCTTCGAGGCCATCTTAGAGTACATCTCCCCGAAGGCTTCGGAGCAGAACGGGGCTATCCTCTTCGAGATCAAGGCGGCGGCGCAGATTCCCGACTCGGTCACCGTGCGGGCGGGTTACAGTGCCAACGCCGAGATTGTTCTCTCCCGCGCCGACAATGTGTTGAGCCTGCCCGAAAGCACGCTCTCCTTTCGGGGCGACTCGACCTTTGTCTACATCCTGAGCGACTCGCTGGCCACTCCGCCGGTGTACAGCGAACACCCCGTGACGATCGGCCTTTCGGACGGGATCAACGTCGAAATTCGCTCCGGATTGGAGTTGGGCGAAAAGGTGCGTGGCAATGTCATAGCGGTGAATTAATCGGATAAGTTATGAAACGAACTATCATTTTAGCGGCATTTCTGCTTGGGCTAATCCCAGCGGCTGAGGCGCAAGAGAGCGACGAGAAGTGGAGCCTGCGGGAGTGCATCGAGTACGCCATTGACTTCAACATTTCGATCGAACAACAGAAACTCACCGTCGAAAGCTCCGAAATCGACCTGAACACCTCGCGCAACAGCCGCCTGCCCGGCCTGAGTGCCAGCGCGAGCGAAAATATCAACTTCGGTCGCTCGCCCAACATGGCCACCGGCGTTTACGAGGCCAACCAGTCGGCGGGTACCAGCGTGGGGCTATCCGCCTCGACCACCCTCTTTTCCGGCTTCCGAATCGCCAACCAAATCAAGGCCGGCGAACTGAACCTGCGGGCGGCCATCGAAAACCTCAACAAAGCCAAAGAGAACCTTGGGCTGACGGTGGCCTCCTATTACCTCGATGTTCTCTTCAAAAAAGAGTTGCTCAAAGTGGCCGAAGAGCAGGCCGCGCTGACCGAGCAAAAAGTGGGGCAGACCGAGGTCATGGTGCGCGAGGGCAAAGTCCCCGAATCGCAACTCTACGACATCCGTTCGCAATTGGCTCAGAATCAGGTGTCGGTGACCAACGCTAAAAACAACCTCGATGCCTCGCTGTTGACCCTCGCTCAGGCACTGAACTTGCCCGGCGGCTCCGGGTTCGACATTCTGGAGCCGGATGCCGACAACCTGATGGGGCGAAACACCCTCTCGGGCTTCTCGCCGGAGGACATTTACGACCTCGCGATCGGCCTGAAACCGCAGGTCAAAGAGGCCAAATACCGCCTCGAAAGTAGCCGAACCAACGTCAAGATTGCCAAAAGCTCCCGCTACCCCAGTATCAGCCTGGGCATGAGTTACAACAGCGGATACAGCCACATTTTCAACCACGATCAGCCGATCGACCCCTTCATGGATCAAATCCGCAACAACCAGCGGCAGGCCATTGGGATCAGTCTTAACATTCCGATATTCAACCGGTTGCAGACTCGCAACCAGATTCGGAGTGCCGAGTTGAACGTCCGGAGCCGCTCCTTAGAGTTGGATAATGTGAAACAGGTGTTGTACAAGGAGATTCAGCAGGCCTATCAGAGCGCGCTGGCGGCGCAGGCCCGGTACCTGTCGACCGAGACGGCTTACGAGGCCGCCCAAATCGCCTTTGAGGCCGCGCAGGTTCGGTACGAAGTGGGAAAATCGACCGTCTATGAGTTTAACGAAGCCCAATCCCGGCTGGCCGCCAGCCGATCCGAACAGATTCAGGCCAAATACGATTACGTCTTCCGCGCCAAAATCCTTGACTTCTATCGCGGCGAACCCATTGATATTCGGTAATAAGAAAAGGGTAATGGTGCAAAAAGTGGCGCTTGGGAGAAGCTGTAGAGTGCTGATTATTTTGCAATTACAGGGATAAAATAGAGATTAGTAGAAACCGGTTTCTACTAATCTCTATTTTATCCCTGTAATTGCAAAATAATCAGCACTCTACAGCTTCTCCCAAGCGCCACTTTTTGCACCATTACCCTTTTCTTATTACCGAATATCAATGGGTTCGCCGCGATAGAAGTCAAGGATTTTGGCGCGGAAGACGTAATCGTATTTGGCCTGAATCTGTTCGGATCGGCTGGCGGCCAGCCGGGATTGGGCTTCGTTAAACTCATAGACGGTCGATTTTCCCACTTCGTACCGAACCTGCGCGGCCTCAAAGGCGATTTGGGCGGCCTCGTAAGCCGTCTCGGTCGACAGGTACCGGGCCTGCGCCGCCAGCGCGCTCTGATAGGCCTGCTGAATCTCCTTGTACAACACCTGTTTCACATTATCCAACTCTAAGGAGCGGCTCCGGACGTTCAACTCGGCACTCCGAATCTGGTTGCGAGTCTGCAACCGGTTGAATATCGGAATGTTAAGACTGATCCCAATGGCCTGCCGCTGGTTGTTGCGGATTTGATCCATGAAGGGGTCGATCGGCTGATCGTGGTTGAAAATGTGGCTGTATCCGCTGTTGTAACTCATGCCCAGGCTGATACTGGGGTAGCGGGAGCTTTTGGCAATCTTGACGTTGGTTCGGCTACTTTCGAGGCGGTATTTGGCCTCTTTGACCTGCGGTTTCAGGCCGATCGCGAGGTCGTAAATGTCCTCCGGCGAGAAGCCCGAGAGGGTGTTTCGCCCCATCAGGTTGTCGGCATCCGGCTCCAGAATGTCGAACCCGGAGCCGCCGGGCAAGTTCAGTGCCTGAGCGAGGGTCAACAGCGAGGCATCGAGGTTGTTTTTAGCGTTGGTCACCGACACCTGATTCTGAGCCAATTGCGAACGGATGTCGTAGAGTTGCGATTCGGGGACTTTGCCCTCGCGCACCATGACCTCGGTCTGCCCCACTTTTTGCTCGGTCAGCGCGGCCTGCTCTTCGGCCACTTTGAGCAACTCTTTTTTGAAGAGAACATCGAGGTAATAGGAGGCCACCGTCAGCCCAAGGTTCTCTTTGGCTTTGTTGAGGTTTTCGATGGCCGCCCGCAGGTTCAGTTCGCCGGCCTTGATTTGGTTGGCGATTCGGAAGCCGGAAAAGAGGGTGGTCGAGGCGGATAGCCCCACGCTGGTACCCGCCGACTGGTTGGCCTCGTAAACGCCGGTGGCCATGTTGGGCGAGCGACCGAAGTTGATATTTTCGCTCGCGCTGGCACTCAGGCCGGGCAGGCGGCTGTTGCGCGAGGTGTTCAGGTCGATTTCGGAGCTTTCGACGGTGAGTTTCTGTTGTTCGATCGAAATGTTGAAGTCAATGGCGTACTCGATGCACTCCCGCAGGCTCCACTTCTCGTCGCTCTCTTGCGCCTCAGCCGCTGGGATTAGCCCAAGCAGAAATGCCGCTAAAATGATAGTTCGTTTCATAACTTATCCGATTAATTCACCGCTATGACATTGCCACGCACCTTTTCGCCCAACTCCAATCCGGAGCGAATTTCGACGTTGATCCCGTCCGAAAGGCCGATCGTCACGGGGTGTTCGCTGTACACCGGCGGAGTGGCCAGCGAGTCGCTCAGGATGTAGACAAAGGTCGAGTCGCCCCGAAAGGAGAGCGTGCTTTCGGGCAGGCTCAACACATTGTCGGCGCGGGAGAGAACAATCTCGGCGTTGGCACTGTAACCCGCCCGCACGGTGACCGAGTCGGGAATCTGCGCCGCCGCCTTGATCTCGAAGAGGATAGCCCCGTTCTGCTCCGAAGCCTTCGGGGAGATGTACTCTAAGATGGCCTCGAAGGGCTGGCTCTCCAGCGCGCCGATAGTAAGTTTGATCGGCATTCCGGTATGCACCCGGCCCACCTCGGTTTCGTCGATCGTGCCGACGAAGATCATGTCGCTCATGTCGGCGACCGTGGCGATGGTCGTGCCGTCGTTGAAGGTGTTGGATTGGATCACCGAATTGCCCTCTTTGACCGGAATATCGAGGATCATCCCGCTGATAGTCGACCGGATTTGGGTGTTGCTCAGCTGGGCACTCCGGCTGGAAATCCCGTCACGAACGATCTCCAGGTTGTCCTGCGCGTTTTCTAACTCCTCGACCGCCCGCTGGTAGGTCACCTCGGACTGTTCCATCTCCTCGCGCGAGATTATTTTCTGCTCGAAAAGCTGTTGTTGGCGTTCGTACTCGTTTTTAGTCTGGTTGAGGTTGATTTCGGCCAGCCGCACCCGCGATTCGGCGGAGTTGAGTTGCCCCATTTCCGGGATTACCTTGACCGTGGCGATGATTTCGCCCGACTCGACATACTGCCCGGCCTCTTTGTGGAGTTCGGAGATGATGCCCGAAATTTGCGGTTTAATCATCACCTCGTCGCGGGGGGAGACCTTTCCGGTCGCCACAGAGAGGTTTTCGATCGTTTGCCGGGTGACTTCAACCGTTTCATAGGTCGTTGTCTTCGGCCTCGATTTGCTCCAAAGGAAATAGAAAGTGCCCAATACGACCACACCGAGCAGTATGAGCCAAAAAATCCGGAAAAACTTTTTCATAATCGGTATCTATTTTTATTTGTGTTTTCTTTTCATCATGGGGGCTTCTAAAAATTCAAAAGACAAGGCTTGCGACCGAAGCAAAAGCGCAGTGTACTTAACGTACATGAGCATTTTAGCGAGGGAGCGTAACGCAGTATTTTGGATTTTTAGGAGTCCCCATCGTCGTTATTCATCGCGCAACGCATCAATCGCCTTAATTTGAAGGGCTTTCAGGGCAGGCATCAGCCCGGCCAGCGCGCCGGAGGCAATTAAAATGGCCATCGCCCCCAGAGCCAGCCCGAACGAAATCAGTGGCGGCCCGAAACCCTCGATCGGCGAAGCCTCCATGATTTGGGAGGCCACAGCCAATACCCCCACGGCGACCAAAAAGCCAACCAGCCCGGCCAGCGAAGTCAACACCAGGCTTTCGCTCATGACCTGCCACAGGATGTTTCGCGGTTTGGCTCCCAGAGCGCGCCGCACACCGATCTCGCGGGTGCGTTCGCGCACGGTCACTAACATGATGTTGCTGATGCCGATCACGCCCGAAAACAGAGCGCCTAACCCCACGATCAGCACCAGCACATTGACCCCTAAAGTAAGGTTCTGAAACAGCATGAGCTCTTTTTCGATGTTATACGAATAGATCGCCTGCGTGTCTTCGGGGGCAATGTCGTGGTTTCTCTTCAAAATGTCCGACACCTCCTCTTCGACCATCGCCGACGGATAGCCCGGTTTGGCTGAACAGAAAAGAGCATGGATGTAATCGCCCCGCGTAAAGGTGCGTTGCATGGTCGAAAAGGGGATGTAGATCGTCGTTGGGGGATAGCTGAAGAGGGTCATCTGAGAGATTTGCTTGACCACCCCGACAACCTGAAAATAGATGCCGTTCAATCGGATGTTCTGGCCGATCGGGTCTTCGTCGATGTCGAAGAGCGTTTCATAGACCTCCTCGCCAATCACACACACCTTGCGGTTTTGCTCTTCGTCCATTTCGTTGAGAATCCGCCCTTGCAGGACTTCGACCGCATTGATCTTGAAATAATCGGGCAACAGGCCCACGTTGCTGTACGAACCCGATTTTAGGCCGCGCACCGTGTTGGAGTCTCCGCTCCGCCCACTCAGCAAGGGGGTCATGTATTCAACCGATTGCGCATTTTGGCGGATGATGGGCAAATCGCGCGAGGTCATGTTCCAATAACGCCCCTTGCGATACCCCTTGTAAGGCAGGCCGGTCGCGTCGGATTGAAATACGACGGTTCGGACGTCCAACCCGTCCAACATGGAGAAGACACCACTCTTAAACCCGCTTCCGATCCCCATCAGGACGATGAGCATAAACAGCCCCCAAAAGACCCCGAATGCCGTCAACAGGCTCCGGGTCTTGTTCCGGGTGATCGTGCTCCATATCTCCTGCCAGCTATCTAAATCAAACATATTTGGTTATATTTTGTTCCGTTTTTTCTTCTCGTTTATGGAACTTCTACAAAGTCAAAAGACAAGGCTTGCGACTGAGGGAAAAGCGCAGTGTACTAAAGGTACTCGAGCATTTTCACGAGGGAGCGTAACGCAGTATTTTGGCTTTGTAGGAGTTTCATATTATTCGGCTCGCATCGCTTCTATCGGCCTCACCCTTGTCGCTTTCAGTGCCGGAATCAACCCCGCCACCACCCCGCAGCCGATCAGGAAGAGGGTCGCTCCGAAGACTGTCCCCAAGTCGACCGTCGGGTTAAGGAAGATAGTCACCCCACCGCTGCCCGCTCCTTCGGAGAAAAAGAGGGAGGAAACCAATTCGGTCAGCCCGATTCCCAAGACAATCCCCGCATACCCGGCGGTTGTCGTGATAAAAATCGACTCGAAAATAATCAGTTTGAGGATCGAGCCGGGTGTGGCCCCGATCGCCTTGCGAATCCCGATCTCGCGGGTGCGCTCCTTGACCGTGATGAGCATGATGTTGCCCACGCCGACGATGCCCGCCATCAGCGAAGCGATCCCAATCAGCAAGACAAAGAGGTTAATCAGCCTGAAAACCTGTTGCGTTCCGAGTGCGTCCTCCCCCGAATTGTAGATGCGAAGCGCGTAACGATCGCTCGGGTCGACTTGATGAAGGGCGGACAACAAATCCCGTACCCGCTGAGTATAGGCCTCGTTCTCCTCCAACGTCTTCAGCCCGGTGACCGTAAATTCGATCCGGTCAATCCCATACCCCTGGTTGTAGATCATCTGGGCGGTAGAAAAGGGGATATAGACCTCTTGGCGGTTCATTTCGTCGAGATAGACCCCCACCACCTGAAAAAGGGTGTTGTTGAAACGAACGTATTTTCCCAACGGCTCTTCGTCCTTAAAGAGCGAGTTTTGTATTTTGTCGCTGATGACGATTACCTTGCGGTGCATCTCGATGTCCATCGGGTTGAGAAAACGCCCCTGCCCCTCCGGAACCGTGAGGTTGTAGATGTATTGGGCATCGGAGGTCACCCCGTTGGTAACCCACGTGCCGTACTCCTCGCCGTAGCTGATCGTGCCGTAAAGCATGATGCTGGCCGACAAGTATTCCACATTGGGGAGGTTGGAGCGAATCAGGTCGTAGTCGCGCTGGTCTAAGTAGATCGCACGACCGGACTGGAAGCCCTTGTAGGGCACCGAAGTCCAACCGGAGGAGACGCGCACCGTGTTTATGGCGCGGTAGCCGTAATTCGACATCACCCCGTTGCGCAGGCCGTTGCCCGAGGCCAGCAGGACAATCAGCATGAAAATCCCCCACGCCACGGCAAAGCCCGTGAGGAACGTCCGCATCTTGTTGCGGCGGATGGTGGCCACTATTTCGTGAAGAAAGTCGAACATGGGATCAAAAAGCGATTACCGGGTTTTCGTTCACAACAACTTCGCCGATCACCCCGTCGCGGATGTGGATCACCTTGTCTGTGGCATTGGCCACGGACTGTTCGTGGGTGACGATCAGCATCGTAATCCCCTCTTCGAGGTTGATCTGCCGCAACAGCTCGATCATCTCCTGCGAGGTGGCACTGTCCAGCGCGCCGGTCGGCTCGTCGGCCAAAATGACCTGCGGCTGGGCGATCAGTGCCCGAGCAATGGCCACGCGCTGTTTTTGTCCGCCGGAAAGCTCGCTGGGCAGGTGATCCCAATGGGTGTCGATCCCCATCCGCCGGAGGTATTCCATGGCCATGGCATTGCGCTTTTTGCGCCCCACGCCTTGATAGTAGAGCGGCAGGGCCACATTTTCCAGCGCGTTTTTGAACGAGATCAGGTTGAACGACTGAAAAACAAAGCCGATCTTCTCGTTGCGCAACGCGGCGGCGCGGGTTTCGCTGAGGTCTTTGATGAGGACACCGTCGAGGTAATATTCGCCGCTGTCGTAATTGTCGAGGATGCCCAAAATATTGAGGAGCGTCGATTTCCCCGACCCCGACGCGCCCATGATGGAGAGAAACTCCCCCCGAGCCACATCGAGGTTGATGCCCTTTAGCACGTGGAGCGGTGCTCCGTTGAAATAACTTTTGTTCAGGTCGCGAATTTGGATCATAGGAAAAAATGGGTTAAAAAGCGCTAATAAAACTGATTCAGTACCTTTGACGGCACAAATGTAAAACAGTTTTTATTACTATGCAACACACAATACTAATTTTTTTCAGAGCTTGCTTGGATTTTTTTTGCCGAAGCGAAATTCTCCCCTATAACGGGGGCGATTCTCGAAAGTTACAATAAAATGGCAATAACGTAAATCTTACGTTAAGTAACCGTTTGGGCAAAACGGAAATTTTTCAAAAAAACAGACCATTCAATCACTTGATATTCATAAGAATAAATCACAATCGAAAGGTTTTATTAGCGTAAATTTTACACTAACCTTGTTTTTGTTGTTCAGATCGTGTAATTTTGAAAAATGCACGTTTTGGAAAAAGCACACGGATGGTTCCGGTAAAAAACCCCTCGATATCGGTCGATTGCGTGGTGTTCGGTTTCGACGGGACATCGCTCAAGGTCTTGCTGGTCAAGCGCGGGTACCGGGAACGCCAGCCCGACGGGCAGACGGTGTTGCGGGAGGATGTGAAACTGCCGGGCAGTCCGATTTATCAGGACGAGGATGTATCTTCGTCGGCCTATCGGATTCTGGAGGAGATGACCAACCTGAAGCAGGTCTACCTGAAGCAGTTGCAGGTCTTTTCCGACCCCGACCGGATCGGCGACGACGACCTCGGGTGGCTGAACGAGACGTATGGCTTCGAGACGCGGCGGATCATTTCGATCGCCTATTACTCGCGGGTCAAGCTCAGCCCGAAGATCATCTCGCACACGGCGATGCGCCGGGCCGAGTGGCATGATGTGCAGTCGGTCAAGCGGTTGGCGTTGGATCACAAGGCGATCCTGATGACCGCGCTCAAAACGCTGAGCACCCAGTTGGCCAACGAACCGATCGCCTTCGAGCTGTTGCCCCGGAAGTTCACCATCCGGCAGTTGCAGAACCTGTACGAGGCGATTTTGGGCATCGAGATCGACAACCGGAATTTTCGCAAGAAAATCCTCGGGTCGGGCTATTTGGAGCCGCTCCAGGAGCGGGAGAAAGGGGTGGCGCACAAACCGGCGCAGTACTATCAGTTTAATCGCCACGCCTATGAGCGGGAGACACGGCTGAAGTCGAAGCTCAATTTTATCAATTGGCACGATTGACACACGATTGACAATTTTAACCTAAAACGATAAAGCTAAAAACGTATGAAAACCTTAGGAATCGACATCGGCAGTTCGTCTGTCAAAGCGGCCGTGTTAGACACCGAAACGGGCGAGTGCA
>JAISHQ010000055.1 GCA_031262465.1 Rikenellaceae bacterium | reverse complement strand
AATTGCCGCTCCCGGATCAACGGGTGGGGGATTGTCAACCGCTCGTGAACCACAACCTGGTCGTCGTAAAAGAGGATGTCGATGTCGATCGGGCGCGATTCGTAAATCCGTTCGCCGTTTTCGTTCCGTTCGGTCTTGGTCACGCGCCCCAACTCCTGCTCGATGAGTTGAATTTCGTCCAGCACCTCCAGCGCGGTCAATTCGGTTTCGACCGCAATGACCTGATTCAAAAAGAGCGTTTCGTCGGAAAAGCCCCACGGCTCCGATTCGTTGATGGACGACTCGGTTACGACCGCGCCAATTCGTTCTGCGATCCGCTCCCGCGCCGACTCTAACAGGGCGGCTCGGTCGCCCCGGTTGCTTCCGGTTAAAAGAATGGTTCGAGACACGATCAGTACTTTTTATAGGGTTGTTTTCTGACGTTTTGTTTCATGCCGTTGCTCTTGCCGTTGCCGTTTTTCAGGTTCTTCCCGTTTTTCGGTCGCATCGGTACCGTTTGAGGGCGAAATTCGCTTTTACTGCCCTCTAATAGGTCGTCTTCGACCGGGAAGGCATTCTCCGAAATGGCTCGAATATCATTGATAATCACCTCGTTGTTGGGGTGCTCCTGATTGTATTCGTGCGACTTGTTGCGCATATATTTGGCGATATTCCGGATCAGGATTTGGCGGTCTTCCTCGTCGTCGGTCTCCCGGAGCGTGAGCAACATCTGTTCGATGTACTTCCCATAATGTTTGTACCTGACGTTGTGGCGCGGGTAGCTCAGCCATTCGGGCTTGGGCGAAATGACATCCGCGTCGGGCTTGGGATAGGGCGAATCCACATCCAATTGAAAATTGGAGATGATAAAAAGATGATCCCACAACTTGTGTTTCAGGTCGTCGGTATCGCGCAGGTGGTTGTTGATGTTGCCCATCACGTCGATCACCACCTGAGCCTGTTGGTTGCGCAGGTCGCGGTCTTCGATGGTCTGGAGAAACTCCACCATTTTAAATATGTTGCGTCCGTATTCGGGAAGGTTCATCTTCCCCCGGCTGGCATTATAGTTCTTTTCCATAAAAATCTAAACGAAGAAGATGGGCTGTCGGTCGTTTCTTCCGGTCGGAGGAATAGATTAAGAAGGGTGCATTCCTCGTTTTCTCTCCGTGGGACAAAGATAAGGATTTATTTTATTTGAAATGAAACACTTTATGAAATCTTGCGTATTAAATAATGTACGGTTGAAAACTACGCCCGTGTCGGCAACCGGGGAAAAACCCCTTTGTCGACAACCCAAACCATAGATTTAGACCCGGCCTCCGAGGCTGGCTTCATAGAACAACTGAGCACGGAAATGGCTAAGATATTGGTAATTGACGATGAACGGAGTGTGCGCAATACGCTCAAAGATGTCCTCGAATACGAGGGTCATCAGGTCGACGTGGCGGAGGACGGCAACGAGGGGATTCTGAAGAGCAAGAAAGAGGAATTTGATTTTGTGTTATGTGACACAAAATATGCGCGCATCGGCGACAACGATATGATCGCGACCATCCACGAGGAGAAACCCGACACGCACGTAATGATGACCTCGCGCGATCTCGATTTGGATCGGGCGGTGGAGTGCATGAAGCGCGGAGCCTCCGACTTTATCGCCAAGCCGATCAACCTCAACCGCCTGCTCAATTCGATCAAAGAGAGCCTCGACCGCGAGCTGACCGACCGCGAGACAGCCCGCAAGGGCGGCCCCATCGGCCGAAAAGGTGCGGCAGAACAGTTCAGCTCCAGCTTCGACAGCATGAAAGGCCGCTCGCCTCAGATGCTCCACGTCAAACGGTTGATCGAAAAGGTGGCACCCTCCGAGGCGCGGGTGCTGATTTTGGGAGGCAACGGAACCGGCAAAGAGCTGGTCGCCCACTCCCTGCACGAAAAAAGTCCCCGTTCGAGCGAGCCTTTTGTCGAGGTCAATTGCGCCGCCATCCCCTCGGAACTGATCGAGAGCGAGCTTTTCGGCCACGAAAAGGGAGCCTTTACCTCGGCACACAAACAGCGCAAAGGCAAATTCGAGCAGGCCGACGGCGGAACGCTTTTTCTGGACGAAATCGGGGACATGAGCCTCGATGCCCAAGCCAAAGTGTTGCGCGCCCTGCAAGAGGGGCGAATCAGCCGCGTGGGGAGCGACAAGGACATCGAAGTCAATGTGCGCGTGGTCGCGGCGACCAACAAAAACCTGCGCGACGAGATCGAAAAACGCACCTTCCGCGAAGATCTCTACCACCGCCTGAGCGTCATCGTGATCCGCGTGCCGTCGCTCTCCGAACGGAAAGAGGATATTCCCGATCTGGTCGATGCCTTTCTCGATCAGGTCTGCACCGAATACAAATGCGAGCGCAAAGAGGTCGACCCCGAGGCCATGGCCGAATTGCAATCCATCCAATGGACCGGCAACATCCGCCAGCTTCGCAACGTGATAGAACGGCTGGTCATCCTCAGCGGTGACGTCATCACCACACAGGACATCCGCTCTTATGCCCAAGAAATCCTGTAAACCAGCGCGCCTCTTTTCAGCCTTTGACTGCAGCAACTTTTAGAAAAGTCGCCCCTTTGCGTGAACTGTTCTTAAAGAACCATCGCGCCTTTTTGTAAAAAGGCGCCCCAAAAACTTTTCTGCTTATCTTTGCAGGGGGATCATTCCGGTGGAACTTCGTTTTATACTCTATTCCCCGGCTTCTCAAGCGAGCTTGAGCCGGGGAATACAGCACAAAACGCATTCGCCCACAGGCGAATGTGATCGCCCTGAAAATACAATTCACATCCGTTTCACAGAGTTTCGCCTCCAAACTTCCTCAGACAAGTTTGTGCAGAAACATTTTGTACAAAAAATTTTCGTCTATCTTTATTGTCTAAAGCTGAAGCCAATAAAACGTGAAGGCCTATGGATTTTCAGGGAGATCACATTCGCCTGCGGGCGAATGCGTCTTGTTTTTCATGTCCCGCCCCAAACTTGTTTGAAGGGCAGGGGACATGAAAAGCAAGACGAAGTCTCGGAGAGATGATCGACCTGCAAGCCCAAGTAGAAAAGTTTTTGATGCAACTTTTTACAAAAAGTTGCGATTTGCGCCGCTTTCTAAAAGCGGCAGTCAAAGGCTAAAACAACAGAGACTGCAACCAATAGACCGCCACGCCGGAGAGGTAGCCGCAGAGGGCCATGAGTGAGATGTTTTTCATGTACCAGCCGAAGCGGATTTTTTCAAGCCCCATGACGACCACGCCGGCCGCCGAGCCGATAATCAGGATGCTCCCCCCCACCCCAGCGCAGTAGGTCAGCAGTTGCCAGAAGGTACCGTCCTGCACAAAGGTCGCCATGTAGACCGGATCGGCCACGTCGGCCACCAGCGCGGCATCGGCTATTGGGTACATCCCTATCGCCGCCGCGACCACCGGGACGTTGTCGACGATCGACGAGAGCGCCCCGATCAACACGTTGATTGCGTAGATGTTGTGTACTTTTTCGTCCAAAAATCCGGCGAACGCCGAGAGCACCCCGGCGCATTGCAGGGCGGCCACCGAGAGCAGAATCCCCAAGAAAAAGAGGATGGTCGACATATCAATCCGCTTCAGCACGCTGGAAACCCGCTCTTTGATCGACTCGTCGATGTTGGAGGTGCGGTTGTACATGATTTCAGTATAAATCCACAGAACACCCAACGCCAGCATCACCCCCATAAAGGGCGGCAGGTGGGTCACGGCTTTAAAAACGGGGATCGAAATTAGACAGGCGATGCCGAGAATGAGGATCGAAAGGCGTTCGTTCTTCGACATAAGCCGTTGCAATTCAGGAATTTCGTCTTTATAGTCCGGCGCGCTGAGGATGCCGTGCAAAAGCCGGTTGGCGATAAAAACCGGGATCAGCATGGAGACCAGACAGGGGATAAAGAGGTTGAAAATCGTGGGCAGGGTCGAGATATTGCCTTTGACCCAGAGCATGATGGTCGTCACGTCGCCGATCGGCGACCAAGCCCCGCCGCAGTTGGCCGCGATCACGATCACACTGCCGAAAAGCCACCGCTCCTTGTAGTTGGCGATCAGTTTGCGGAGCATCATAATCATGACGATCGCCGTGGTCATGTTGTCCAACAGGGCCGACATAAAGAAAGTCAGCACGGAGATCGTCCACAACAGCCGGTGCTTGTTGCGGGTGGTGATCCGGTTGGTGACAAAGGAGAAGCCTCCATGAACGTCGATCAGTTCGACGATCGTCATCGCCCCCCTGAGGAAGAGCAGGGTTTCGGCAATGTCGC
>JAISHQ010000033.1 GCA_031262465.1 Rikenellaceae bacterium | reverse complement strand
TTTGCCCGGCTGGCCGAGGAGCGGTATGTGGCGATCGAATACGGCATCGAATCGTGTTACGACCAGACCTTGCGGCAGATCAACCGGGGGCACGATTTCGCCTGCGCCCAGCGCGCCATCGAGGCCACCGCCCAGCGGGGCATCCGGGTCGGGGCGCACTTTATCTTGGGACTGCCCGGCGAGAGCCGCCGGATGATGCTCGACCAAACCGCGCTCATCAACGCCCTGCCGCTCGACACGGTCAAATTCCACCAATTGCAACTCTTCCGCGACACGGCCATGGGAGAGCAGTACACCGCTGACCCTGAGCAGTTTCCTCTCTTTGAACTGCCGGAGTACATCGCCTTTTTCGCCGAGGTGCTCGCGCGCCTGCGCCCCGATTTGGTGATCGAACGCTTCGCCGGAGAGGCTCCGCCGCGTTACCACGTCGGGCATCGCTGGGGGTTGATCCGCAACGAACAGTTACTTGCCCTGTTGGAAAAACATTTAGAAGAAACAGATACTTATCAAGGTAAATTATATGGGAATCCCTAAAAGACCAAAATACTGCGTTACGCTCCCTCGCCAAAATGCTCGAGTACGCTTAGTACACTGCGCTTTTGTCTCGGTCGCAAGCCTTGTCTTTTGGCCTTTTAGAAATTCCCACAAAACATAATAGGATGTCCCAAAACGATTGGAAAGCCCGTTTGGGCATGGTCTACTCGACCAATCCCGATTTTGAATACGCCGCTGACGAGCCGCAGGAAGCCCAAACCCTGCCTCCGCAACAGCAAAACCTCAAGGTGTGGCTCGACCGCAAACACCGGGGCGGAAAAACCGTGACCCTCATCACCGGATTTATTGGCACGGAAGATGATTTGATTGCCTTAGGTAAAGAACTGAAAACCAAATGCAGCACAGGCGGATCGGCAAAAGAGGGAGAGATACTCATTCAGGGCGATTTTCGCGACCGGGTGGTCGACCTATTGCTCCGGGCGGGCTACAAAGTCAAAAAAGCGGGCGGATGAGAAGCCGGGGCCGACTCCTTGCGCTGTTGTTCTGCCTCTCGCTCTGGAGCGGTGGGGCGTTGCGTGCCCAATACCACTCCAACGGGCAAGACCCCTTCTCGGTGCGGTGGATGGAGCAGGTCACCGACCGCTATCGGCTAATCTACCCCGCTGATGCCGAGGCCGATGCCCGGCGGGTCGCCTTAGTGATCGACACGGCGTACAACGCGCTGAGGTATGGTTTCTCCGAGCCGCCGATGCGTCTGCCCATCGTGCTCCGCACCCAAAACCTGCGCTCGAACGGCATCGTGGTTTGGACACCCAGTCGCGCCGAACTGCAAACCACCCCTCCGACCGAGACCTTTGCCACCCCTTGGCTGAAACAATTGGCCACGCACGAATACCGCCACGTGGTGCAGATGAGCAACCTCAACCGCCACGTGATCCGGCTGGCCTCCCTCCTGTTTGGCGAGCAGGCGGTGGGTGTCTCGTCGGCTTTTGTGCCCAAATGGTTTTTGGAGGGCGATGCCGTGCTGGCCGAAACGGCGATGGGGGGCTTCGGACGCGCCCTGCAACCCGAATTTACGATCGCCTATCGCGCCTATTTGGCCGACGAGGATGCCAGTCAATTCAGCCTCGACAAATGGTTTTGCGGCTCCTTTCGCGATTACATCCCCGATCACTATCATTACGGTTATCAGTTGACCAACAAGGGATACAAACTCTTTGGCTCCGAGATGTGGGACCAAACATTCGACTTCATCGCCCGCCGGCCTTACCTGATCTTCCCGCGCAACGTCGCCTTTCGCCGCCTTTACGACACGAGTTCCGGCGAGCTTTTCAAGGCCGCTTTTTCCGAGCTGAAAACGCTGTGGGACGCTCTGCCCGACACCCCGGACAACACGCGGGCGATCGCCACGCCTTTTCTCACGTACACGACCTATACCTATCCGCTCTTCGCCTCGTCGGGGCAGATCATCGCCCACAAAGCCGATTTTAGCCTGACCGATCGCTTGGTGACGGTCGATCCGCAGAGCGGAGCCGAACGAAAATTGGCCTACACCGGTACCCTGAGCAGTCGCCCGGCACTCATTGGCGATCGGCTCTATTGGACAGAATACCAGCCGAGCCTCTTTTGGGAACAGCGCAACCGCTCGGTTGTCCGCCGCTTGGCGGTCGACGGTTCCGGCCGGGCGCGGACGGTTCGCACGGAGGGTAATCTGTTTTACGTGACCCCTTATCAAGGAGGGAGTTTCGTGGCGGTTCGATACGATCCCGCCCGGAAATACAGCCTATCCTTTTTCGATGCCGATTTTCAGCCGACCGGGGAGATGTTTTTGCCCGATTCGCTGAGCGTTCACGGCATGGCGTGGGACGAGCAGAGTGGTACGCTGGCACTGATTACACTGTCCGAAGCGGGCATGGGATTGACCGGCGTAACCGCCGACAGGCAAGGGCTTTATCCCCTCACTCGCCCCTCGTTTGTGAGTATCAACCACCTGAGCGCCGCCGGAGGGAAGTTCTATTTCAACTCCATCGCCTCGGGCAAAGACGAGGTTCACGCCTTTGATCCGGCTCTGGGCAAGGAGTACCGACTGACCGACTCCCGCTTCGGCTCGCGGATGCCCTCGGCCAGCGCCGACGGGACAACGGTGCAGACCACTTACCGCCGCGAGGGTTATTTTCTCTCCCTGCTCGCTGAGGACGAGGGGCTTGGAGAGGAGGTGCCCTATTCGCAGTTGCCGGTCAATCGGGTCAACCCGCCGGTCTATGATTTCGGCCTGCCGAACCTCGACACGATGACCCTTTACCCCGAGGCCAACCGCAGTGAACAGCTATCCGCCAAACGCTATCGGCGCGCGGCGCACTTCTTCCGCCTGCACAGCTGGGCACCGGTCAGCTTCAACGTGTTGGAGGCCGCTAACAACCGAAACCTCGACTTGGAATGGGGCGCAACCCTTGTCAGCCAAAACGACCTGAGCGACACCGAGGGCTACCTCAGTTACGGCTATGTACACGGCAACAGTTGGTGGCGCGGGGGAATCCGCTTTTTGGCCATGGCTCCGAAAATCGAGATCAACGCCGAGTACGACGGCGGTCGGCGGCAGGTGCTTCGGCCTGATATAACCGCTCCGCTTCCGGTGGGGTGGGATAAAAAATATTTTGCGATCGGCGGGCGGGTCTCCCTGCCGTTCCGGCTCTCTTCGGGGGCGGTGTCGCGGCTGTTGACCCCCGCCATTAACCTCTCCCACCGCAACGCGATGCTCTACCGCCCGGCGACAGCCGACTATATGCACGGCTATCAGCAGAGCGACATCTCGTTGGCCTACTCCCACAATCGGAACATGGCCCTCCGCGATTTGGCTCCGCGCTGGGGCTTCGGGGCGCAGGCCGTCTATACGACCTCTCCGCTCGATAACCATTTCGGGTCGTTGTGGTCGCTCTATGGGAACGTTTACCTGCCCGGCTTGGGAGTGAATCATTCGCTTCAGCTTCGCGGAGCCTATCAAACGCAGTCCGAGGCGTGGTACCAATTCGGCCACAACATCCTCTTTCCGCGCGGGGTCGATTACGATTTTGCCCCCCGGCAGTTGGGAGCCGCGCTGGTCGACTATCGCTTTCCGATCGTCTATCCCGACGGGGGGATCGACCAGCTGATCTACATCCAGCGCATCTCGGCCAACCTTTTCGGCGGCGCAGCACGCTACAACCCTTTCACACAAACCGATCCGGGCTGGCGCACAGAATACTCTTACGGGGCAGAAATTTCGGTTGACTTCAACCCCCTGCGTACGACCGGCACCGGATTCCTCTTCCGCTTGGCCGCCTACCGAACCAGCCGCTCCCCCCGGCCACAAATCACCGCCGGACTTTCTATAAGCCTGTAAAATAGGATCACATCCGGAACCGCATCCGCCACTGGGGATGGCCGGTTTCGGGGTCGATGGAGTCGCCGATGATGCGAAAGCCTTGTCGCTCGTAGAAGGCGACCGAGGCGGGGTTCTCCTGATAGACCGAAAGTTCGATCTTTGGCTCTTTCTCCTTTGCTTTTTCCAGCAATTGAAATCCGATGCCCTCGCCCTGCCGACCGGGTTCGACAAAAAGTGCCTCCACATAGTGGTCTTTCAGCGCCAAAAAGCCGACCACTTCGCCGCTCAGGTCGTCGTCGTAGACCCACACCCGCGACGCAGGTAGGTATTCCCGGCGCATCGCCTGCTCTTTGCCCTCCCAAAAACCGGGTTCCACAAAGTCGTGCGCCAGCTTCGACGCATCGAGCCATATCCGAATGACGGCATCTTCGTCCGCCGAGGTAAACATCCGTATCATTGCTTTTTGTATTTTAAGCCAATCGCGTAAGTCCGATAAAAGTACAATGATTTCGTCAAAAAACCAAGCGGGCGAATCACACGATCTGCCCGCTTAGAAAAATAGGGAAAGCGAAGGGAATTATGAATTATTTGTCTTTGCTCGACCTTGTTTTTTTGTGCGGCGAAGCCCCATTCATAATTCATAATTTATAATTACTTCAGAGACACCCCGTTCATGGTGACGTTCACCACATTACCCGCTTGGAGGAGCTGGTTGGCGAAGTCGCGGATCTCCTGCGGGGTCATGGCG
>JAISHQ010000013.1 GCA_031262465.1 Rikenellaceae bacterium | reverse complement strand
AAAGTCTCTTCGAGCGAATCGGTTACGGTCGAAAATTCGGCCAATTTTTTGGTCAGCTCCTGTTTGATTTCGCTGGAGATTTGGTTAGCTCGCCGGGCGATCACCACCACCGATTCGTAGATATTTCCCGTCTGAGCATCCAACTCCGGGATGTTGCGCGTCACCGTGTTGCCCGGAACGCCCGTTTTTTTCGTTTCCATAGTATGGTTATCTCTGTTTTTTGTTTTTACTCTGTTTCAATTACTTCGACCTCCTCGACACCCTCCTGTGGGTCGGCGATCAGGATCATCACTTTGTCGTACATCCCCCGCGATTCATCGAGGTATTTCGTCTCGGGGAAGTCGGAAATGAGGTCGTAATAGTGGTCGATCATCTCCAAATAACGCCCGCGCTGGAGCGACTCGATGCTATTCTCGGCCAAAATATAGGCCGATTTGGTCAGGTAATAGAGGATCTCCTCGCGGCGGTTCGACTCGGGGTATTCGGCCAACGCCAATTTAAAGGCATGGATGGCCGAGGGGTAATTGCCGATGTCGTAATAGACCTTGGCGTTTTGGAACGACTTGTCGTAGAGCTTTTGTTGCAACTCGCCGAGGTATTCCATAATGTCTTCGTATTTGGTCGTCCCCGGATAGCGGGCCAAAAATTCGTGAAACTGAACAATCGCCCGCTGGGTCATGGTCTGATCCAATCGCGGGTCGGGCGATTCGAAATAAGAACCCATAGCGATCAGGAACTCAGCCTCTTCCATAAAGGTGGTGCGCCCGATGAAATTGCGCCGAAAAGCCTCTAACAGCTCCCCGGAGGTGAAAAAATCGCCCCGGCGGAATTGGCTGACGGCGGTAAAAAACCGGATGGTATCGTCCCGCGCCGTCCCCTCGTAATATCGTTCGATGTTAGTAAAGAGGGCGATCGCCTTGTCGTTCTGTTTTTCCTGAAACATTTGAAGAGCCATCTGATAAATCCGCTCGTTATCGCCGGTTTTCAGCACGTTGAGGTACGAGCCGCACGAAACGAAAACCACGCACAAGGCGGTCAACGGCAACAAATTACGGGCAATTCGATTCATGCTCATGGTTTCAAGTAGATTTACAGAATTGGGCAAAGTTACGCATTTTTAACGAAGATGAAAAAAATATATTATGTGTAGCCCTAAAAAATATCCCAAAAATTATGTAGCTTTGCATCTTTGTAAACTCACTGCTAATACCTAACTGCAATGGATATATTTGATCGTATCAGAAAATACTCCGGAGGCCCGATCGGCCAATACCGGCAACAGGGCCACGGCTATTTCTCCTTCCCGAAGTTGGAGGGCGAGATCGGCCCGAGGATGCAATTTCGCGGTCGCGAAGTGCTCAACTGGAGCCTGAACAACTACCTCGGGCTGGCCAACCACCCCGAAGTGCGCCAAGCGGATGCCGAAGGGGCGGCCGAATTTGGGCTGGCGGCTCCGATGGGAGCACGCATGATGAGCGGCCAAACCAAATACCACGAAGAGTTGGAACGCCGCCTGGCCGCCTTTGTCGGCAAGGAGGATGCTTTCCTGCTCAACTTCGGCTATCAGGGGATGATCTCGATCATCGACAGCATCCTGAGCCGCCACGACGTGGTGGTCTATGACGCTGAGGCTCACGCCTGTATCATCGACGGGCTGCGCCTGCACGTGGGTAAACGCTTTGTCTATGCCCACAACGACATGGAGAGCTTCCGCACCCAGTTGGAACACGCCCAAAAAGTGACACAGGAGACCAAAGGAGGCATTTTGGTCGTGACCGAGGGCGTTTTCGGTATGAAGGGCGACTTGGGCGTATTGGACAAAATCGTGGCGTTCAAGAAAGAGATTCCCTTCCGCCTGCTGGTCGACGACGCGCACGGCTTCGGCACGATGGGCAAAACCGGGGCGGGCGTTCCCGAGCATTTCGGGGTACAGGATCAGGTCGACCTCCATTTTTCGACCTTTGCCAAGTCGATGGCCGGCATCGGCGCCTTCATCGCGGCTGAAAAAGCCATTGTCGACCACCTGCGTTACAATATGCGCTCGCAAACCTACGCCAAATCGCTCCCGATGCCGATGGTGATCGGGTCGATGAAGCGGCTGGATCTGATCCAGACTCATCCCGAATACCGCGAAAAATTGTGGACGATCACCCGCGCCCTGCAAGAGGGTTTCCGCAAAAACGGCTTCGAGATCGGCGGTACCCTCTCGCCCGTGACCCCGGTGTACATGAAGGGCGGCGTGGAAGAGGCCACGAACATCGTGGTCGACCTGCGCGAAAACTACAACCTCTTCTGCTCGGTGGTGGTCTATCCGGTCATCCCCAAAGGCGAGATCATCCTGCGCATCATCCCCACAGCGGCTCACACCCTTGAGGACGTGGAATATACGCTGGAGTGCTTCAACAAATGCCGCTCGAAACTCGACTCAGGCGAGTACCTGAAGCCGGTGCCGAATATGAACGAGTAACTCTTTGAGAATTATGAGTTATGAATTACGAATTGGAGCTTCGCCGCGCTGAAAAAGCAAAGCAAGACCGAGCAAAGACCAATAATTCATAATTTATAATTCATAATTTGTTTGGATAAACGCTTCGTGGGTGTTACATTTGCACGCGAATCGGCCATAAGGTCTCATAGTTCAATGGATAGAATATCAGATTCCGGTTCTGACGATGTGGGTTCGATTCCCGCTGAGACTACTAAGAGATTCACAACCAAGCAGAAAGGCCGTCATCAGACGGCCTTTCTGCTTATAACCACTAACCACTATTCACTAACCACTAACCGATGCCGCCAAGCAACGACTATTTTCGGTTCAAGCAATTCTGCGTCCGGCAAGCGGGGGCGGCCATGAAGGTCGGCACGGACGGGGTGTTGCTCGGTGCGTGGGCGCGGATCGACGGGGCGGAGGGTCATATTTTAGACATCGGCACAGGCACAGGCGTGATTGCCCTGATGGCGGCACAACGCGCACCGCAGGCGCAAATCGACGCGGTGGAGATCGACCAAGCGGCCTTTCGGCAGGCGCAGGAGAACGCCACTGCCTCCCCGTGGAGCAACCGCATCAATATCTATCACACTTCTATTCAGGATTTTTCATCCACAGAGAAACAAGGTTATGACCACATTTTGGCCAACCCGCCCTTTTTCGTCAACTCGCTGAAGGCACCCGATGCCGCCCGCTCTTCGGCGCGCCACGCGGACGAGTTGCCGCTGGAAGCATTGGCCACGGCGGCTGTTCGCCTATTGGCTTCGCAAGGTCGGCTGTCGGTCATCTATCCGAGCGAGGAGGCCGAGCGGTTCGAAGCCCTCTTGCGCCCGTTAGGGCTTTTCTGTCGCCGCAAAACACGGGTGCGCGGACGAGCCGACAAACCCGTCAAACGCATCCTGATGGAGTTTTCGCCCCTCCCCTCCGGCATCGAATCGCCGCCCGAGGAGAACGAACTGACCATTGAATCGGCACCCCTTACTTACACGGCGGAGTATATCGCCTTGACGCGAGATTTCTATTTAAAGTTTTAGAACCCCTACTCTGTTTCCGTTTCCGGGTCATCGTACAGATTATTTAAGGCAAAGGCCACGCTGTCGTACTCCTCGCGGTAGGCTTTCAGCACGGCTTCGGGGGTGTCTGTCGGCGCGTCGTCCAACTGTTTTTGCGCGATCGCCAACTCTTCTTCCAACTCTTCTCTTCGGCTCATGGCATTTTATTTTGGGGGGTTTATAAATCGTCCGGGTCGATATTTTCAGAGGCCTCCTTGCGAAACTCTTCCGGGTCGAAGCGGGCGGCGAGCATCTGCTGGGCGCGCTCGGCGTACTCCGGGGCGACTTTCAGCTCGATGCCCGCCCACGAGTCGCCCACCGGGTAGATTTCGTTGACCATCTCCCCGAGGGTCATCACCGGAATTTCGGCACTCTCCAACAGCGAGCGGTAAATGGCCGCCTCGCCCGCCGTCGAAAATTGACCGACGCTGACTAAATCTTTCTCTTTCATGGCTCTATGGTTTTATCTCTGAAATGTACGAAATAAAAAGCATTTTTCATGCCTAAAATCTTTGCCGATTGATTAACTTTGTAGAACTATGTCTTCCTTTGTTCATCTACACGTCCACACGCAATATTCGATCCTCGACGGAGCCTGCGGGGTGAAAGCCCTCGTTAAGCGAGCCGCCCAATTGGGTATGCCCGCGCTGGCCATCACCGACCACGGCAATATGTTCGGGGTCAAGCAATTCCATGCCGAGGCGACCGGAGCTGGGATCAAACCGATCTTGGGCTGTGAGGTCTATGTGGCGCAGGGAAACCGGAAAAACCGGGACGACAAGGACGATCGTGGCCGTCATTTGGTTCTGCTGGCCAAAAACGAGACGGGGTACCACAACCTGATTAAAATGGTCTCCTACGGCTGGACGGAGGGGTATTATTACCGCCCGAGGATCGACAAGGAGCTGATGCGCACCTACCGCGAGGGGATCATCTGCTGTTCGGCCTGCTTGGGCGGCGAACTGCCCCGGGCGATCCGCAGTGGCCAAATGGAGGAGGCCGAAAATATCGTCCGGGAGTTCAAGGAGATTTACGGCGACGACTATTACTTGGAGCTTCAGTTACACCGCTCCGGCGACCCGCGAAGAGACGAGGAAGTCTATGAAAATCAGCTAAAAATCAACCGGGAGCTGTTGGCTCTGGCCGATAAATACGGGGTCAAGGCGATCGCCAGCAACGACGTCCATTTTATCATGGCCGAAGATGCCGAGGCGCACGACCACCTGATCTGCCTCAACACGGGCAAAGACCTCGACGACCCGAACCGGATGAAATACACCGGTCAGGAGTACCTGAAAACAGCCGAAGAGATGGCCGCGCTGTTCCCGGATCACCCCGAGCTGTTGGTCAACACGCTGGAGATCGCCGACAAGGTCGAGGCCTATTCGTTGAGCCACAAGCCGTTGATGCCCAACTTCCCCATTCCGGAAGATTTTGTGCCAGCGGTCGAGGAGCTGAAGGCCTCCTATTTCAAAAACATCGAAAAACAGATCGGCGAAATTAAGTCGGACGAAAAAAAGGCTGAGGCTCAGGCGCAATTCGAGGCACTAAAAGCCGCATTGGCCGAGGCCGACACCGAAGGAACGATCGAAGCCGTTGTGGGGCGCGGGTGGTCGAAAATCCCCGAAGCCGAAAGCCTGCTGACCATCGCCCGGCAGTTCAAATACCTCGAATACATCGTTTGGCAAGGCGCACGGGAGCGTTATCCGGGAGAGGCACTCACCCCGGCCATCCGCGAGCGGCTGACCTTTGAGTTAGAGACCATCGAATGGATGGGTTTTCCGGGGTACTTCCTCATCGTGTGGGATTTTATCCGCTATGGGCGCGAGCACGGGGTGTCGGTTGGCCCCGGACGGGGATCGGCGGCCGGATCGGTCGCGGCCTATTGCCTCCACATCACCAACATCGACCCGGTCAAATACGACCTGCTCTTCGAACGCTTCTTGAACCCCGAACGCATCTCGATGCCCGATATCGACATCGACTTCGACGAGGACGGCCGCGAGCTGGTCATGAACTATGTCGTCGAAAAATACGGTCAAAAACGGGTCGCGCACATCATCACCTTCGGCACCATGGCCGCCAAACTGGCCATTCGCGACATCGCCCGGGTGCAGAAGCTCCCGCTCCCCGAGGCCGACCGGCTGGCCAAGTTGGTGCCCGAACGACCGGGGGTCTCGCTGGAGAAAGCCTATAACGAGGTGGTTGAATTGGCCGAAGAACGGAAATCGGAGAACCCGCTGGTGCGCAACACGTTGAAATTTGCCGAGACGCTCGAAGGCTCGGTGCGTCAGACGGGGGTTCACGCCTGTGGGATCATCATCGGGCAGGACGATCTCGAAAACTTCATCCCGCTCTCCACAGCCAAAGACTCGAATCTATATGCCGTGCAGTA
Source organism: Rikenellaceae bacterium (assembly GCA_031262465.1). Lineage (GTDB taxonomy): Bacteria > Bacteroidota > Bacteroidia > Bacteroidales > Rikenellaceae > JAJQAW01. The sequence goes on along the minus strand of JAISHQ010000013.1, from coordinate 3,635 downwards.
CGACGGGAAATTCGTGGAGGACATCGGCCTGCTGAAGATGGACTTTTTGGGGCTGAAAACCCTCTCGATCATCAAGGATGCGCTGGATAACATCAAGCTCTCGAAAGGCACGGTGATCGACATCGAACAGATTCCGTTGGACGATGCCGCCACCTTCGAGCTGTACAGCCGGGGCGACACGACGGGTCTGTTTCAATTCGAGTCGGCGGGGATGAAAAAATGGTTGCGCCTGTTGAAACCCAGCCGTTTCGAAGACCTGATCGCCATGAATGCCCTCTACCGGCCGGGGCCGATGGAGTACATCCCCTCGTTCATCGACCGCAAACACGGCAAGGAGGAGATCAAATACGACCTCCCGGAGATGGCTGAATACTTGGAGGACACATACGGGGTCACGGTTTATCAGGAGCAGGTCATGTTGCTCTCCCAAAAGCTCGCCGGGTTTACCAAGGGCCAAGCCGACGTGTTGCGCAAGGCGATGGGGAAAAAACAGTTGGAGACGCTCAAAAAGATGCGCGACAAATTCCTCGACGGGGCCGCCGAGCGGGGACACGACCGGGCGATCTGCGAAAAAATTTGGACGGATTGGGAGGCCTTTGCCCAATACGCCTTCAACAAATCGCACTCGACCTGTTATGCTTATGTCTCCTACCAAACGGCCTACCTGAAGGCGCATTACCCCTCGGAGTTTATGGCCGCCCTGCTGAGCCGGAACCTGTCGGACATCAAGAAGATCAGCTTCTTCATGGACGAATCGCGGCGGATGGGCATCCCGGTCAAGGGGCCGGATGTGAACCATTCGTTTTCGCGCTTTTCGGTCGACCGCGAGGGCAACGTCCGCTTCGGGCTGGCGGCCATCAAAGGGGTCGGTCAGGCGGCGGTGCAAAACATCATCGAAGAGCGGCAAAAAAATGGCCCCTATCAAGATGTGTACGACTTTGTCAGCCGGATCAACCTGACGGCGGTCAACAAAAAAACGATCGAAAACCTTGCGTTGGCCGGGGCACTCGACTCGTTGGCCGACTTCCACCGGAGCCGCTTCTTTGCCCTCGATGCCAAAGAAGTACCCTTTTTGGAGAGCTTGGTGCGCTATGGCAACCGGGTGCAGGAGGAGGCCGGAAACTCCCAACAAAGCCTCTTCGGGGGTGGCGGGGCGACGGCCATTCAAAAACCGCAAGTCCCCGCCGGACAGCAGTGGAGCCAGGTCGAGACCCTGAACCGGGAGAAAGAGGTGATCGGCATCTACCTCTCGGCGCACCCGTTGGACGACTATCGGGGGATCATCCGCAAGTTCTGCAACACCCCGCTCTCCGACTTCGGCGACCTGAAAAAGATGAAGGACAAGGATTTCTGCGTGGCCGGTATCGTGACCAAAGTGCAGACCCTGACCACCCAAAAGGGCAAACAATACGGGCGCGTCACCATAGAAGACTATTCGGACAGCTATGAATTTACGCTGTGGGGCAAGGATTTCGAGCAATTCCGCCTCTTCCTGTTCGAGCAATATTACCTGCTGATTCGCGGGCGTGTCGTGCCGAGGATGTACAACGAGGCAGAAGTCGAGCCGAAGATCAACTCGGTCATGATGCTCTCCGACGCGCAGGAGAACCTGATTAAAGAGGTGTTGGTGACCGTGCCCGTGGAGGAGATCACCCCCGATTTTACCCGCGAGTTTGCCGGAGTTGTCCAGCGCAACAAGGGCAAATCGCTCTTGCGGGTCAAGATTCAGGATCGTCGCCACGATGTGGCCCTACCCCTGACCTCGCGCGCGCACAAGGTGATGCTAACCAACGACCTGCTCGATTTTTTGGAGAAAAACGAGATTCGGTACAATTTGACTTGATCGGGATAAAGGATTTTTATCGAAACAAACTCCGGTTTCGGCGCAATTTTTGTATCTTCACCGCCGTTTCTGAAGATATGACAAACTAAAAATAGTACAAACAAAATAAGAAGATTTTAACTATGGCTAAAGCAATTACAGACGCCAATTACGAACAAATTTTGGCCGACAACGCCTCGGTGGTGATCGACTTTTGGGCAGAATGGTGTGGCCCGTGCCGGATGATCGGCCCTATCGTCGAAGAGTTGGCAGGCGAATACGCCGGCAAGGCCCTCATCGGCAAATGCGACGTGGACGAAAACAACGTGTTGGCCAGCAAATACGCTGTGCGCAACATCCCGACCCTGCTCTTCCTGAAAAACGGAGAGGTTGTCGAACGTCACGTGGGCTATGCCCCGAAAGAGGCGTTGGTCGAAAAACTGAACAAGATTCTCTAAGAGCTTGTCCGAAAACTCAAGTCACAAAGGAGGCTGTCTCGGTTTTGAGACAGCCTTTTTTGTCAATTTTTCTCCTTTTTCTGTCAAAAACTGACAGAAGCCAAAAAAAGAGTGTCATGTACTGAAAAATTGTACAATTTTTGTAAGGATTGAGCCGTTAAACCTAAACCAAACCAATTAGAGTATGAAATAATTCGACCCTTTTTCTTATTCACTTAACTTAAACACAGAACAATGAAAAAAGGTGCAATTTTAGGCATGATTGCCGCCTCGGCATTGGCAGGCGGCGTGGTTTCTTACGGCGTTTCAAAAGCCGTGCAAGGGGGTGACGAAGCCTCCTATTCGTCGGCCTTTGTCGAATCCAACGACAGGGTGCCGACCCATTTTACGACCTACGATGTGGCCGGTTATCCCGACCTGACTTACGCCGCCGAGAACGCGGTGAAGGCGGTGGTGAGCATCGATAATAAGCGCGAGGTGCGTCGCCGCTCGTCGCAGAGCAGGGAGTATAATAATCCCTTCTTTGAATATTTTGGCATTCCCATTCCGGAAGGATACGGTCAGCCTGAATCGAGAGAGAACCGCTCCGAGCGGTCGGAACAGGGCGAGTTGCGCGTACAGGGCAGTGGCTCGGGCGTGCTGATTAGCGAGGACGGTTACATCGTGACCAACAACCACGTGGTCGACGGCGCGGCAGAGTTAGGCATCACCCTCAACGACGGCCGGACGTTTACCGCCCGCCTCGTCGGCACCGACCCGACGACCGATGTGGCACTGGTCAAGATCGACACGGACGAACCCCTCCCCTTCCTGCCCTTCGGCGATTCGGGCGCGTTGCGTTTGGGCGAATGGGTACTGGCCATCGGAACGCCGTATAGCCTCGAATCGACCGTGACGGCGGGGATCGTCAGTGCTAAGGGGCGAAACCTGCGGGTGATCGAAGATAGGATGTCGCTCGAGGCGTTTATCCAAACCGACGCGGCAGTCAACCCCGGCAACAGCGGCGGCGCGTTGGTCAACACCAAAGGCGAGTTGATCGGGATCAACACCTTGATTCAATCGCCGACCGGGAGTTATACCGGTTATTCGTTTGCCGTTCCCTCGTCGATTGTCAAAAAGGTGGCCTCCGACCTGCGGGATTATGGAGTGGCACAACGCGCCATATTGGGCATCGAGTATGAACCGGTGAACGCAGAGACCGGCATCGCCCAACGCGGCGGAATTTCTGTGGCCGACTTGACCCCCGGCGGAGCGGCTGAAGCGGCGGGCATCCAAAAAGGCGATGTGCTGTTTGAAATAAACGGTGTCGAAATTGTAGACGGGGCAACACTTTCCGAACAAATTGCCCGTTACCG
>JAISHQ010000080.1 GCA_031262465.1 Rikenellaceae bacterium | reverse complement strand
ATCTCGGCCTATTTCATGACCGATTCCGAAAAGTTGGAAGCCGTCTTGGAACGCCCGGCGATCCTGCTGACCGACAAGAAAATTTCGACCATGAAAGAGCTGATGCCGGTGCTCGAACCCATCGCCCAAAGCGGTCGCGCGCTGTTGATTATCGCCGAAGATGTCGACGGAGAAGCTCTTTCGACGTTGGTAGTCAACAAATTGCGCGGTACGATCAAGATTGCCGCCGTCAAAGCCCCGGGCTTCGGCGACCGCCGCAAGGAGATGCTCGAAGACATCGCCGTGTTGACCGGTGCAACCGTCATCTCGGAAGAGAAAGGGCTGAAGCTCGATCAAGCGACCCTCGAAATGTTGGGAAGCGCCGATAAAGTGGTGGTTACCAAAGAGAATACGACGATCGTCGACGGCGCAGGCAAGAAAACGGCGATCAACGACCGGGTGGCTCAAATCCGCAAACAGATGGCCTCGACCACGTCGGATTACGACCGCGAAAAACTCTCCGAACGGCTGGCCAAATTGGCCGGAGGCGTGGCGGTGATGTATGTCGGCGCGGCGACCGAGGTCGAAATGAAGGAGAAAAAAGACCGGGTCGACGACGCGCTGGCCGCCACCCGTGCGGCGATCGAAGAGGGCATCGTTGCCGGTGGCGGGGTGGCCTACATCCGCGCCGTGGCCTCGTTGGACAAGCTCAAGGGCGACAACGACGACGAAACGACCGGTATCGCCATCGTTAAACGGGCCATCGAAGAGCCTCTGCGTCAGATTGTTGCCAACGCCGGTGGCGAGGGTTCAGTCGTGGTACAAAAGGTAAAAGAGGGCAAGGGTGCTTTCGGCTACAACGCCCGCACCAACGAGTACGAAGACCTGATTAAATCGGGTATCATCGACCCGACAAAAGTTTCGCGCGTGGCGCTGGAAAATGCCGCCTCGATCGCCTCGATGTTCCTGACCACCGAATGCGTCCTGGCCGAGAAAAAAGAAGACCTTCCCCCGATGCCGATGGGCGGCGGCGGCATGGGCGGCATGATGTAATTTTCTGTCCGCAACAGAAAATTTGTAAGAGAGCAAGCCGAGCGAACGGAAACGTCCACTCGGCTTTTTTATTTTTTTCTTCTTCTTTCTTTTATCCTAAAAGAAAGAAGCAAAGAAAAGTTTTCGGCCGGGGTTTCGGAATACTTTTGTCTGCGCTTTTGTCACGCGGTCGAACGAAATTACAGTTTCGTTCGCCTGACCGCGGCCAAAACCGGCCAAAAGCATCCCTTTCACCCCACTGCCGAGGTCGGTTCTCCGAACCGATTGGAAATTTTATTTGTATCTTTGGGTATTGAAAAGCAGATTTAGGGGATGAAAGTACTCTTTACATTTGGTGGCATTACGCTGTATATCAACCGGTTGTTGGAGATTTTGACCGAAAAGGGCGTTGAGGTGACCGTTGTCATGGCGGCGGGCGAATCGGCCGCGCTGGGGCATAGCGTCAAGGTCAACCGGGAGGAGAAAAAATACCGGGTCATCGCCACGCCGGAGGTCAAAAGTCGTTGGAGTGGCAAGCCCCATTTCCCGGCCCTGCCTGAGATTATTGCTGCCGAGCGGCCGGACATCGTGGTGATGGGGTGGCCGTACTTTCTCGACCTTTATTTTAACCGCAACTTGCTGAAAACCATTCGGGCGGTCGGTGCGAAGCTCATTATCCGGGAAATTCCCTATCAGACGCCCCCTTTTCGGGGCAGTGCGGCGTGGTTTCGCGAGCATCCGGTCTGTGATGAGAACATGAAACTCCTCAGTCGAGGATTCTGCTTTTGGCTAAATAGCAACGTATTACGCTACGTTCGCCGATTCATCTACCGGCGGGTCGACGGGGCGATCAACTACCACTCCGGCGGTCCGGAGATCATCGCGACTTATGGCGTTCCGCGCGAGAAGATTTTTGTTACCTACAATTCGACCGATGTCGAGGCCTTGTGGGCGCACCAAAAAACAGCAGAAACAGCACCGAAACTCCTGCCCGAAAACCCCCACCGCATCCTGCACATCGGGCGGTTGGTGCAGTTCAAGCGGTTTGACCTGCTCTTTTATGCCCTCGGGCAATTGGCTGAGCGGTACCCCGATGTGGAACTGCTCGTTGTGGGCGAAGGCCCTGAGGATGAGAAGCTAAAACGGCAGGCCGCTGAGCAGAGCCTTGCCGAGCGGGTGCGGTTTGTGGGGGCAACATACGACCCGGAACTCCTGTGTCGATACATGGCCGAATCGGCGGTCTATGTGCTGGCCGGCATGGGCGGGCTGTCGATCAACGACGCGATGGCCTGCGCCCTGCCCGTGGTTTGCTCGGCGGCCTGCGACGGCACCCACGTCGACCTGATCGAGCACGGGGTCAACGGCTTGATTTTCAGTGAGGGCGACGGCGATTCGCTCGCCGAAGCGTTGGATAGCCTCTTTGCCGAAGCCGATCGCCCCCGCAAGATGGGCGAACAGGCACTGGAGACCATCCGCCAAAAAATCAACCTCGATGTGGTCAGTGACCGCTTTATCGAGGCTTTTCAATCTGTTCTACGATGAAGGTATTGATGCTCAATACCTCCGACCGCAAGGGCGGGGCGGCCATCGCGGCTCAAAGGCTCCGGCAGGCGTTGGAGCAAGCGGGGGTCGAGGTGACGATGATTGTCCGCGATCCGCTCCGTGGGAAACCCGACGACGATGACCCCGGTGTGATTTCGGTAAGCGCGAACTGGTGGAGTCGGGCGATCAACCGCCTCCGTTTTTTGTGGGAGCGGTGGGTTATTTTCTGTCACAACGGCTTCACGCGCCGCGACCTTTTTGCCGTCTCGCTGGCCGACACCGGAACCGATGTCTCGCGGATGAAAGCCGTGCGCGAGGCCGATGTGATTCACCTCCATTGGATCAATCAGGGCTTTCTTTCGCTGGGCGACCTCCGAAAAATCGCCGCGCTGGGCAAGCCGATCGTTTGGACGCTCCACGATCTGTGGCCGGTGACCGGCATCTGCCACCACGCTTGGGAATGTACTCGTTATCAGGATCTTTGTGGCAGTTGCCCCTTTCTTCATAGCGACAAACCCGCCGATCTCTCGCGACGCATCCAACAAAAAAAGGCCACGCTTTACGCCTTTGCCACCCCGCATTTGGTACCGGTCAGCGAGTGGCTGGCCGAGAAATGCCGGGAAAGTGCGCTGGGGGAAAACCTGCCCATTACCCGCATCCCTAACCCGTTGGATACGAGCTTTTTCTCTCCCGGAGACCAGCAGAAGGCTCGGACGAAATTAGGACTTCCAGCCGACAAGACAATCCTGCTCATGGGAGCCGCCCGGATCGACGACCCGGTCAAAGGCTTTCCGCTGCTGAGAGAGGCACTTGCGATGCTTCCGGCAGAGCGCAAGCAGGAACTTGTGTGTGTGCTTTTCGGGGCGTTCAAAGACCAGACGGTGTTGTCGGATTTCCCTGTGGCGGTCGATTGGCGAGGGACGGTCTCCGACCGCGAGGTGTTGCGCGAACTTTACCGGGCGGCGGATATTTTTGCCATTCCCTCGCTGGAAGACAACCTGCCCAATACGGTCATGGAGGCCATGGCGTGCGCCACTCCGGTGGTCGGTTTTCGTACCGGAGGAATCCCCGAAATGGTCGATCACCAAGAAAATGGCTACTTGGCTCCCCGCAACGATGTCCCCGATTTAGCACGAGGCATCGAATGGGTGCTGACCCACCTCGCGCGAGCTACTTTAGCCAAAAACGCCCGCGAAAAAATCCTCCGCACCTTTTCCATCGCTCGCGTGGCAGAGCAATACATCGAACTGTATGCTCACGTAACGATTCGGGATTTGTCCTGACCCGTCCGGGAGATCAGGCGTGTTCTTGCGGGGTGCCGATCTGTTGCATCTCAATCAGGCGGTGATAGACTCCCCGCAGGGCGATCAGTTCGGCGTGGGTGCCGGTTTCGACAATCTCGCCCTGATCGACCACGATGATCTTGTCGGCGTTGTTGATCGTGCTCAGCCGGTGGGCGATGACCAGCGAGGTACGCCCTTTGAGCAGGTTGTTGAGGGCCTCCTGCACCAATTTTTCCGACTCGGTGTCCAAAGCCGAGGTCGCCTCGTCGAGGATCAGGATGTCCGGATTTTTCAGCACCGCCCGGGCGATGCTCAGCCGTTGACGCTGACCGCCAGAGAGTTTCATGCCGCGATCGCCCGTGTTGGTCTCAAAGCCCTGCTCCGTTTCCAAAATAAAACTGTATGCATTGGCCACCTGCGCGGCGCGGACAACTTCCTCGTGCGAGGCACCGGGCTTGCCCAATTTGATGTTGTTTTCGATCGTGTCGTTGAATAGCACCGTGTCCTGAGCCACAATCCCCAAGTGCGAGCGCATCGACTCCAAGCTGTACTGTCGGATGTCGACCCCGTCGATCAAGATGCTCCCGGCCTGCGGGTCGTAGAAACGGGGAATTAGGTCGGAAATCGTCGACTTGCCCCCTCCCGAAGGGCCGACCAAGGCGACGGTTTCGCCCTTGCGAATCTCAACAGAGACCCGGCGCAGGACTTCGCGGTTTTCGTAAGAGAAACTCACGTCACGAAATTCGATGCCCTGCCGAAACTCCGTCAGAGCCACGGCATCCGGCGCGTCGGTGATTTGCGAGGGGGTGTCGATCAGCGAAAGTACCCGTTCTCCGGCGGCCAGCCCCTGATGAATTGTGCTGAAAGCATCCATAAAAGCGCGCATGGGTCGCGTTAGCTGGGAAAATACCGCTATGTACATCAGGAAGTTATCGGCCGATATGCCTCCGCCCATCACCATTTTTCCGCCGTAGACCAGCACGATGGAGATGGCCGAAATGCCCAAAAATTCAGACATCGGCGAGGCCATCGTTTGGCGGTTGGCCATGTTTTTGGAGATGCGCGCAAAACGCTGATTTTGAGCGCGGAATTTGCGGACGATGTAATCAATGGCGTTGTACCCCTTCAAGATTTTTATGCCGCCGAGCGCCTCTTCGGCGGTGGTGACCATATCGCCCAACGACTCCTGTGCCTCTTTGGCCGATTTGCGCAAAGTTTTAACAATCACGCCGATAACCAGCGCAATCACCGGCAGAACGACGATCGTGAACAGGGTCAGCCGCGCCGAGGTCGAAATAAGAATAAAAAGATAGCCCGCCATGAGGAAAGGCTCGCGGAAGGCGACCTGAAGGGTGTTGGTCACCGCAAATTGGACGACCTGTACGTCGGAGGTCAGTTTCGAGAGGATGTCCCCTTTGCGCTCGTTGCTGAAATAGCCGGCATGGAGGCTCATCACGTTGCTAAAGAGTGCGTTGCGCAGGTTTTGTAGGGTGTGAATCCGGTAACGCTCTATCGTGCGCTGGGAGAGGTAACGGAACAGGTTGCTCAAAAAAGCCACCGCGACGATAAAGACACTCAGGCCGATCAGCACGTCGATCGTGTCGTAGCCCGTACCTAATAATTTCAGCAAGAAATAGTTGACCAGATCGGAAATATACCGGGTGTTGACCGCAAAACGGGGCAGAGCGGTGACGCTTCGGCTCACGGCATCGGGCGAGAACAGCGATTCGAGGATGGGCGAAATGCCCATGAACACGACCATGTTGAAAAAGGCGTGCAACAGCGTAAATAAAAAGTACGGAATGGCGTATTTCGATACGGGGCGCGCAAACTGCAAGAGCCGTAAATAGGTTTTCATGCCTTAAGTTTTTAAATGGAGAGGTTGTCGTCGCACTCCTGCCGCGAAATGCGCAGCACGTGCTTGGTTTGTTCGGTCACCTTGTACCGCTCGTCGATCCGCCAGCCCACCAGCCAAACAATATCGCCGCCGGAGACGATCACCAACTGCCGCTCCTTGTCGGGCAGGGCGACCTTTTCGTCAATCAAAAAATCGCTGATTTTTTTGTGTCCCTCCATGCCCAGCGGGATGAAGCTGTCACCCTCCTGCCACACGCGAACGGTGAGTGGATAGGCGATTTTGGCCGCGTCCAACAGGGCCACCTCCTCGGGCTGGCGGAGGCTTTCCACATCCTCCCGTTCCAGCGTCTCAAAAAGCAACACCCCGCCCGGACCATAGGCTCTGGGGTCGCTCTCCTCGACAGTGAAGCGGTAATTCTCCTCTTCGCGAATGTCTTTCAGGATGATGCGGCGACGGTTCAAATAGGCGATGTGGGTCGGGGAGAAAAAACGGGTGCCGCTTTTCCCGGCATCCAAACTCTGCAACAGGTCTTCGACCACATCGGCGTTGAACCCATAAGGGCGCAACATCTCGTAAACCACGTAATCGCGCGACAGAACAGGGTCGATCGCCTCGACATCAATCACCGTTGCATCGCCCTCGGTGCGGGTGATCCGCCCCCGGATGCCCTCCATCTGCGTGTCGATGAAGCGCAAGGCGTTGGTCAGCCGTTCGACATTTTCGGTCATGGTCGTCCCGAACTGCGGGGCAATCTCGCGGATGCGGGGAATCACCCCCAAACGGATTTTGTTGCGGATGTATTTTTTGGAGAGGTTCGACGAATCCTCCCGGAAAGAGACGTTGTTGGCGTGAGCGTATTCCAAAATCTCGCGGCGGGTGGCGAAGAGCAGGGGCCGGACGATGTTGCCGTTCGTGGCGTGGATGCCGGTCAGCCCCCGAAGCCCGGTGCCCCGGATCAGGTTGATAAAAAAGGTCTCGATCGAGTCGTCGTTGTGGTGCGCGATCACAATTTTGGTGTACCCAAACTCCTCGCACAGCTCCTTGAACCAAGCATAGCGCAGTCGCCGGGCGGCCATTTCGATCGACTCGCCGGTCACCTCCACTTCGCCCTGCGTGTCGAAATCGCGGTTAAAATGCTCCACACCCAACGCCTCGGCGGCCTGCTGAACACTCACAGCATCTTCGTCTCCCTCTTCGCCCCGCAGGTGGAAGTTGCAGTGCGCCACGCCATAAGGGGTTCCAAAGCGCGAAAAGAGATGAAGCATCACCATCGAGTCGACCCCGCCGCTGACGGCCAACAGCACCTTGTCGCCGGGAACAACCAGTGCGTGAGACGATATGTAATCCGTAAAACGGGTAAAAAGCCGGTCTGCCATAGATTTTATAACCTGAGTTTCGGATAGGACAAATGTGTTATGTAGTTTATTTACTGTATGTTATGTGTATTTGCCCTATCCGAAACTCAGGTTATCGGCTCTTTTTGAGCCGATACAGTGCTCGATCACCCCTCCCCAACCCTCCCCTAAACGTAGGGGAGGGAGGTGTCGCGCCTTCCCGCGAGCGGGAAGTGCTCCGAAATAGGACTTGAGTTCTGTTCTGCGCTTCGCTTATCCAGAACTCAGGTATTCATTTTTCGTAATCAAACACAAAAGTAATAATTTTTACCTATTTTTAACGTTTTAAAAAATACCCGGAAGACTGAATCCGTTATCCCGCTGTATGAAAAAATACGCCGCCCTTCTGCTTGGCCTCGTTTGCCACAGTTTTGTCCTGATTTCTCCGTTGCGAGCCGATATGGCCTATCCGGGGCTGATTACGGTCGAAAATCCGGACGGCTCTTCGCTCCAAATCCAAATCCATGGGGACGAATACGGCAATTACCGGACAACCTCCGACGGATACGAGATTCAGCAGGGCGAGGACGGCTATTATTACTATGCCCGCCGCCTCGGCGATCGGTTGACGCGCACGGCCACCGTGGCTCGCGATCCCGACCGGCGCACCGCCGCCGACCGAGTGGCATTGGGCGGCCTCACCCGCAGCGAGGGAGCCTCTGCGCCCGATTTGGCCGCCCTGCGCGCCCGATCGAGCCTGTGGCAACGGCCTGCCTCCGAGGCGACCGAGCCACAGCAGGCCATTGGCCGCCAGCAAACGCGCTCGGGCGAACCCTATAAATCGCTGGTGATTCTGGTCGAATTTGCAGACCGCCCCTTCGATACCCCCGATCCGCAAAGTGCCTTTACCGCCCTGCTGAACCAACCCGGTTATTCGGCCGACGGCTCGGTAGGGAGCGCTCGGGACTATTATTTGGACAACTCCAACGGTCGTTTTGATCCCGAATTTGTTGTCGTGGGGCCTTATATGCTCTCCCGTCCGATGGCCTATTACGGCGCACCCAGTGACACGGATAGCGATAGCCGCCCCCGGGAGATGGCGCAAGAGGCGATCGAATTGGCGAATCGAGAGGTCAATTTTGCCGAATTTTCCGATCTCGGGATCGGGCGCGACGTGTTTATTTTTTACGCCGGATACGCCGAGTCGACCGGAGGCAGTGAAAATACGATCTGGCCGCACCGCTGGTTCCTCCGCAGTCCCATCACTGTGGACGGTGTGCGGCTTCAGGGTTATGCCTGCACCTCCGAATTGTTTGGCGGAGCGGGATCGACCCTGACCGGAATCGGAACGTTCTGCCACGAATATGGGCACATCATGGGTTGGCCTGACCTATACGATGCCGACAAGCAGAAGAACGGGATGAGCGAAGACATTGATTTTTATGCGCTGATGGCCGCCGGTAACCACAACGACAAAGGCCGTCGCCCGCCTGCTCTGACGGCCATCGAACGGCTGAAAATGGGGTGGCTGGAGAGCGAGATGCTAAATGCCTCGGGAGAGTACGCGCTGGAGGGCGTTTACAACGATAAAGCCTACCTCGTCCCGACAACCTCCACCGGTGAGTATTTTCTCTTAGAGACCCGCTCCAGCCGCCAAAACAAGTGGGATGCCGGGCTGTCCATCGCCTATCCCGGTTCGGTAATCGAGGGGATGCTGGTAACCCACATCGACGAGTCAAACAACGTCGTGCCCGGCTCGGGGCGCACGGCAAAAATCCTTTGGATTGAGAATGCGGTCAACAATTACGCCGCCCACCCGTGTCTAAAGGCAGTCAAAGCCCTCACCCCGGCCAGAAACTGGGTCTTTCCACAAAGCGGCGTGAACGAATTGTCGGATCGGTCAAACGTCGAATTTATGGATTGGCAAGGGCAATCGACCGGCAGAGCCTTGAGCGACATCCGATATGCCGACGGCAAAACCTATTTCACCCTGAGCGTCTCCTCGTCGGATAACTTGAGCGACATCCGGACGATCTCCCTCTACCAGAACGATGCTGAATTTTCCTGGGAAGCAAGCCCTCACGTTGCCGCCTTTGAGGCGATTTTGTTTGAGGGAACGGAACGCTTGCAACAGTGGCAGTTGACGGAGCCTTCTTTGTATGTGTCTCGGCTAACACCGGGGCACTCTTACCGGCTGTTGGTCTCGGCGGTGGACGAAGCGGGCGAACTGGGGAGTGCCCGGGAGCTGAAATTCAGTACACCGGCAACGACTGCGCCCTTTGCCTCGCTGAAAATTGCCGGGGAGTATGCCGCCGGGGCCGATGTCCCGTTGCGTGTGGTGAATATCTCCGCCGCGCCGCGCTCGGTCAGCTGGCACATCGACGGTCAGCTGGCAGAACCTCCCGCTGTGCAGTTGGGAAAAGGACGACACACCGTCACAGCCACTGTCACCATCAAAAACGGTTCGGTGGAACGGTTTACCAAATATGTGACTATCGAATAACCTCTGGATATGAAAAGAATCCTCCTCTGTCTGTTGCTTCTGCTCCTGTTGCCGGGAATATGCTGCCAATGCAAAAAAGCGCCTTCGGAAAGTTTTCCTGAGCGGGATGCTTTTGAACGGCAGACTGTTTTGGGCGTTTACCGCGACGGGAGTACACCGATTTTCGCTTTCGATGAGGCGGTGCATCAATTGGCCGTGTCGACTTCTTCGTTCACCAGCCGGATACAGACCGACGATATGTCCAGCTATATCCACCTCGCCTTTTCCGAAAGCCCCGATGCCGGAAAAACGCTGACCACCGCCCTGAAGAAGCAGGGCATTTCGGGGCTGACCGAAGGGGTACACGAACTCACCGTCCTCAAACAACAAGGTGGTATGATTTGGGTATGGGAAGAGGAGGAGCGGATCGGGTTCCTTCTTCCCTATTAGCTATTTTCTTCTTCTTTCTTTTATCCTAAAAGAAAGAAGAAAAGAAAATGTTCTTTGTTACTTTTGGCATTGCCCCAACCTTTTTCTTTACTTTCTTTGTCTTGAAACAAAGAAAGTAGCAAAGAAAATTCAAGAACCCCAATCTCACGTGTAGCTCCTCCCTTTTAGCCACCTATCGGTGGCTAACGGTCGTCAAACACCGCACGTCTCGATTGGAGTTCGTTCGTCGGTTCTCCGAACCGATTGGGAATTATAGGGTAATCAGATTGGGGTTTCAGATTAGGTTTTTCGGGGCGAAAACATTCCCGCAGGGAATGCTTTTTAGGGAGTATCTATTTTTGCCAAGCTCGCTTGAGCGAAAAATAGATGCTCCTTAAAAAGTGGTTCTGCAAGAATTTTCGACCTGCCAACACAAGCCCAAAAGTTTTCGGTGTCGCCTTTTACAAAAGGCGACGATTTGCGCCGCTTTCTAAAAGCGGCAGTCGAAGGCTGAAAAAAGGCTCTATCCGAAAAAAGCGTAAACCAAAAAAACCGAGGCGATTAGGCCGGCGAGGTCGGCTAAGAGTGAGTAAGAGAGGATGTAACGGATTTTTTTGACGGCGATCGAGCCGAAGTAGAGTGCGATGACGTAGAAGGTGGTGTCGGTCGACCCTTGCACGATGCAACTCAGGCGGCCCACCAGCGAGTCGGGGCCATAGTGGGTCATCGCGTCAATCATCATGCCCCGCGCGCCGCTCCCGCTGAGCGGTTTCATCAGCATGGTCGGCAGGGCACCGACCCATTCGCTGTCCATGCCCAGGGTGGAAACCAACGCTTTAACCCCGTCGATCAGGTAATCCATTGCCCCCGAGGCGCGAAATACGCCGATCCCGACCAAAATGGCGATCAGGTAAGGGATGATTTTAATGGCGGTCTTGAACCCCTCTTTGGCTCCGTCGATAAAGGCATCGTAAACGTTGATCCGTTTACGTACTCCGGCGATGATGAATCCGGCGATAACGCAGACTAACAGCACGTTGGAGATGGCCGTGGCGTAGGTCGACAACACCTCGCGGTCGACCGTTCGGAAAAGGACGATCATCCCGGCCACAAAAGCCAAAACGACGGCCAGCGGAATGAGAATGTGCCTGTCCCACAAGTTGATCCGCTGGCGCAGGGCGACTAGCGTGATGGCGACGAGGGTCGAGGTGAGCGTGGCCAACAGGATGGGGATGAAGACATCGGCGGGGTTGGCCGCGCCCAACTGCGCCCGGTACATCAGGATCGTGATCGGGATCAGCGTCAGCCCCGAGGCGTTGATGGCCATGAACATAATCATCGGGTTGCTGGCCGTGTCCTTGTGGGGGTTCATCGCCTGCAACTCCTTCATCACCCCCAAGCCGATCGGCGTGGCGGCGTTGTCAAGGCCCAAGAGGTTGGCCGAAAAATTCATGAACATACTGCCCACCACCGGGTGATTTTTAGGCACTTCCGGAAAGAGTTTGCCGAACAGCGGCGCGGCCACGCGGGCAAAGGCGGCGATGACCCCGCCCCGCTCGCCGATGCGCATGATGCCGAGCCACAGAGCCAAAATGCCGGTCAAGCCGATCGAGATTTCAAAGCCCGTCCGAGCCGCCGTGAATGTCGCGTTGACGATCTCGGTAAAGACCTGAAGGTCGCCCGTGACCACCGCCCGAACGGCCGCCACGGCAAAGGCCACCAAAAAGAACCCGATCCAGATGTAGTTTAATGCCATAGTTTGCTATATTTCAGCCTGTTCCTGTATTTCATTGATTACCCGCCGCAAGTTGCCGCCCCAAATTTTGGCGATTTCGCCCTCGGAGTGCCCCCGGCGCAACAGCTCCACGGTGAGGCGAATCAGCTCGTTCGCCCCCCGGCACCCGATGATTCCACCACCGCCGTCAAAATCCGAGCCTATGCCGACACAGTCGATGCCTCCGACGGCGATGATGTGCTCGATGTGATCGACCGCATCGGCCAAGGTCGCCTCGCGCCCTTTGGCCAAAAATCCGGCGTAGAGGCAGACCTGCACCACACCGCCCCGCGCTGACAGGGCGCGAATTTGGTCATCGGTCAGGTTGCGCGGGTGGTCACACAAGGCTCGCGCCGAGGAGTGCGAGCAGATCACCGGAGCTTGGCTTTCGGTCAAGGTGTCGTAAAAAGTGGTCTCGGCGGCGTGCGACAGGTCGATGACCAAGCCGAGGCGGTTCATCTGCCGGACAGCCTCGCGCCCCAACGCGCTCAGCCCGCCGTACTCGGGCGCGCCGGAGGCCGAATCGCACAAATCGTTTGCCCCGTTGTGGCATAAAGTAATGTAAACCACCCCCATGCGACGGAAAAGTTCCAAGTTATTCAAGTCTCGCCCGATGGCATAGCCGTTCTCCACCCCGAGGAATATCGCCCGGCGACCGGTGGCTTTCAGCCGATCGGCCTCGGCAAAGGTGACGGCCTGGCCGGCAAATTCGGCGTTGGCGGCCACCTGCTCTTTCATCGCCTGAAGCAGGGCAATAGCCTGAGCGGTAGCCTGTTCATGCGCGGTTTCATTGCGCTCGCCCTGCGGGAGGTAGGCGACCACAAACTCGGCATCGAGCATTCCCTCGGCCATTTTCGTCAAATCGACCTGCGCGACCGGGTCACGGCGACCGATGTCGATCCGGTGGTCAGCAAAGAGCATCGGGGTGTCGCAATGGGAGTCGACAATCAGGTGACGTTGGTGTATATCTTTCGCCCGCTTGAAAAGGGCGGCTTCGGCGATAAAAAAGCGAAAAAGGGCCTTCATCGCCTCGTCACCTCCCTCGGCGGCCAAATTTTCGGGATGCCACTGCACCCCCCACATCGGTCGGTGGGGAAGTCCCTCGATCGCCTCGATTACGCCGTCCGGCGCGGTGGCGGTCACCCGGAAGCCCTCGGCCACCTCGCGAATGGCCTGATGATGGCGGGAGTTGACCTCGACGGTCGACCGACCAAAAATCCGAGCCAAGTCCGAATCCGGCGCGAGCGTGACCGGATGAGCTGGTTTTTCGCGCGGGTGCAGGACACGGTGATCGAGCGGCGGGGTAGGGTATTGGGAGGGAATGTCTTGATAGATCGTGCCGCCGTAAGCGATATTCATCACCTGCGCCCCGCGACAGATGCCCAGCACGGGCAGTTGCCGGTCGGCGGCCACGCGCAAAAGCAAAAAATCATAGCGGTCACGCAGGGGGTCGGTCTCGATGCCGGGCAGGGTCTCCTCGCCGAAATAGTGCCCATCGACATCGCCGCCGCCGGTCAGGATCACTCCGTCGACGCGCTCAACGGCCTCGCGCAACGCCTCGGCATCGTCGGTGGCGGGAATGAGCAGGGGAATGCCCCCGGCCTCCAACACCGAGCGGATATAGGCCTCGTGCAGGCGCGAGGTACCCTCGTCGACATTGACCGAGAGGCCGATTACGGGTTGCCCTGCCCGCTCTGAGTGCGGACGGGTGCCGTCGGTTTCCGTCGCAAAGGGTGTAATATGGGGATCCTTCATCTCTTTCATGAGTTCAAAGTTAATGATTTGAACGGGATTCCAAACAAGCCTAAAACAAACAGCCTCCGCGCCGAGGCACAGAGGCTGTATTGTGTGTCAGGATAAATTCCCGATTATTAGTTTGCCGCCGGGCGAGGAGCACCTCCCGGACGTGGACCGCCGAAGCCACCGAATCCACCGCGCAGGTTTTCAGGCACTTCGCCGTACTGATGCAGGATGCCCATATCGACCGGTTTGAAGATCAATTGCGAGAAGATATAGAGGTCGTTTTTCCATACCTTGAAATCGTGGCCGCCGGGTTCCACCAAGAAGATGTGCGGCACTTGATGTTCGGCCAGGTAGTCGTGAGTCCGGGAGCTGTTGTACATCAGCCCGTCCTGATCGCCGCAAGCGATGAAGATCAGCTTGAGGCTCTTGGCCTTTTCCGGGTCGGGAAGCAACTGTTGGGGCATCCGGGTGTTGGGAGCCGAGGAGAATCCACCGACCCAGCCGAAGGTCTCCAAATTGCCCAAGCCGAAGTTCAGCGACTGCCCGCCACCCATCGACAGGCCGGCCAGCGCGCGGTGGTCGCGATCGGCAATCACCGGATAGTTGGCCTCGATGTAGGGAATCAGGTCGTTCAACAGGTCTTTTTCAAAGATTTCAAAGCCCACCACCCGGTCGGGAGCCATCGCGTCGTGCGAACGGTCGTCAACCAATGCCCGGCCGTTGGGCAGAACCACGATCATCGGGGTCAGCTTGTTTTGGGCGTAGAGGTTGTCGAGAATGATGTGCGGAACGCCGCCTTCGTACCATTCGTTTTCATCGCCACCAATCCCGTGCAACAGGTAGAGCACCGGGTATTTTTGATCGGGCGAGTACCCCGGAGGGGTGTAAACCCGAGCCTTGCGGTCGACTCCGACCGTGGTCGAGGGGTAGGTAATCAGTTCAACGGTGCCTCGGGCGATCCCCTCTTTTTCCTGATCGAAATCGGCAGGAGCCTGTGGCAGTTGCGCTTGGGCACAGAGGCCGAAAGCCAATGTGCAAGCCAATGATAAAATGGTACGTTTCATTTTGTTGTTTTTTTTTATGATTTAATGGTGTTTTTCGTTTGACAAAAATAATAAAATTCAGGCGATATGAAACGGGGTGACCTTTGTACGGAAGATTTTTTTCGCTATTTTTGAACTCGAATGAAAGAAATGGAACAAGAGCACAATACACCCCTTCGGATCGTGGCCAACGATCCCTGGTTGCAACCCAACGAGCGGGAGTTGCAGGAGCGATACGACCGCTATGTCCGCCGCCGCGACGAGATCATAGCCGCCTCAGGCTCGCTCTCCGATTTTGCCAACGGGTACCGCTGGTACGGCTTCACATACAGCCCGCAGGAGCGCGGGTGGTGGTTTCGCGAGTGGTTGCCGGGAGCGAAAGGAGTCTACCTGTTCGGCGATTTCAACGATTGGAACCGAACCGAATTGCCGTTGCACCGGGGCAAAAACGGTGACTGGTCGATTTTTTTGGCCGACGAACTCTTCGCCGAACGGCTGACCCACGGCTCGAAGGTTAAAATGCTGGTTTTTGGCGAGAACGGCTGGCTGGAGCGCATCCCCTCCTACATCCGGCGGGTGGTGCAGGACGAGGAGAGCAAAAATTACGACGGCCAATTTTGGAACCCGCCCGTGCCCTTTGATTGGCAAGGCGATGCTCCGGTGGCAGGCACCCTGCGGTCGCTGTTTATTTATGAGGCTCACGTCGGCATGGCGCAAGAGCGCGAGGGAATGGGCACGTACCTCGAATTTGCAGAAAACGTCTTGCCCCGCGTCAAGGCATTGGGTTACAACGCCGTTCAGCTGATGGCCGTGGCCGAGCACCCCTATTACGGCAGTTTCGGTTACCACGTCTCGAACTTTTTTGCCCCCTCGTCGAAATTCGGCACGCCGGAGGAGTTGAAGCAGTTGGTCAAGACGGCACACGCGCTGGGGATCGCCGTTATCATGGACATTGTCCACTCCCATTACGTCAAAAACCTGAACGAGGGGCTGAACCAGCTCGACGGCACAGACTCGCACTATTCGCCTCCCGGCGAGGCGGGGAATCACCCCTATTGGGACTCCAAACTGTTCGATTATCCCAAAGGGCAGGTACAACACTTCCTGCTCTCGAACCTGAAATATTGGATGGAAGAGTTTCATTTCGACGGCTTTCGCTTCGACGGCGTGACCTCCATGATCTACCACCACCACGGCTACATCGACTTCCTTGACCGTGAGGACTATTTCGGGGCGGGGGTCAACAGCAGTGCCTTGCTCTACCTGACGCTGGCCAACCGGCTGGTACACGACCTCTCCCCGGCCGCCGTCACCATTGCCGAGGACGTGAGCGGAATGCCGGGGATGTGTGTGCCAATAGCCGACGGAGGCGTGGGTTTCGATTACCGCTTGGCGATGGCCGAGCCTGATTTTTGGATCAAACTGCTCAAGGAACAGCGCGACGAGGAGTGGGACATTCATCAGATGTGGCACGTGATGACCGACCGTCTGCCGGGAATCGGCACGGTGGCCTATTGCGAGTCGCACGATCAGGCGTTGGTCGGCGACAAAACGCTTGCTTTCCGCCTGATGGACAAGGAGATGTATTACAGCATGGATCGCGCCTCGCAAAACATCGTGGTCGACCGGGGAATGGCTCTGCACAAGATGATCCGGCTCTTTACCATAGCCCTCGGCGGCAATGCCTACCTTAATTTTATGGGCAACGAGTTCGGCCACCCCGAGTGGATCGACTTTCCGCGCGAGGGCAACGGCTGGAGCTATGCCCACGCCCGACGACAGTGGTCGCTGGCCGACGACAAAACGTTGCGGTACAGCCTGTTGAACCGTTTCGACCGGGATATGGTACACTTGATGAAAAAATACCGGGTGTTGGAGCGAGGCTATGCGTGGAACTTGCAAATGGACGAGGCCAACAAGACGATCGTCTTCAACCACGACGACTTGGTCTTTGTCTTCAATTGGCATCCGGCAGGCAGCGTGCCCGATTACGCCATGCAGGTGCCGCTTCCGGGGCGGTACAAGATGGTACTAACCACCGATTCAGCCAAATACGGCGGCTCGGCGCGCTTAGACGAGCGAGCGATCGCCTTCAGCTACCCCCACGATTTCGACAACGACATCCGCAAACACTACATCCAAATCTACAACGTAAACCGCTGCGCAACAGTCTACAAGCGAATGAAAGGGTAGAACACAAAAAAGGCCTCCAATTGGAGGCCTTTTTGTTGGATTGATAATCCTAAGATTATTTCACCGTGTTCATGTGAACGATGAGTTCTACCACTTTGTTGGAGTAGCCCCATTCGTTGTCGTACCACGAAACGAGTTTCACGAAGTTGTTGTTGAGGGAGATACCGGCTTTCGCATCGAAGATCGAAGTGCGAGCGTCGCCGATGAAGTCCGA
>JAISHQ010000035.1 GCA_031262465.1 Rikenellaceae bacterium | reverse complement strand
AATATTCCCTTTTTGCAGGGGGTGCTCGAACCGTGGTTCGAGGTGGTTTACGCCGAGCAGATCGACGCGGCGTTGGTGCGCGATGCCGTCGCCCTGTTGGTTCGCACCCGCACCCGGTGCGATGCGGCGTTGTTGGCCGGGAGCGCGGTTGAATACATCGGCACGGCCACGATCGGCCACGACCACATCGACACCGATTATTGCCGCCGTCGAGGCATCCAAGTGACCGCCGCCGCCGGGAGCAACGCCCGCGCGGTGTTGCAATACGTCGCCTCGGCACTCGCGCACCTCGCCCGCCGCGACGGGTGGCGACCCGAAGAGAAGACGCTCGGGGTGGTCGGTCTCGGCCACGTCGGCTCGCTGGTTGCCGAACTCGGGCAGAGTTGTGGCTTCCGGGTCATCGGTTGCGACCCGCCCCGGATGCGCCGCGACCCGGCGTTGGGCTTCGTCTCCTTCGAGGAGCTTTCCGCCGGGGCCGACATCGTTACCTTTCACGTGCCCCTCAACCGCTCGGGAGCCGACCGGACGGCGGGCATGGCCGACAGCTCATTTTTCGAGCGGCTTCGCCCCGGAGCAACGCTCATCAACTCCTCGCGGGGCGGGGTGATCGACCAACAAGCGTTGAAAAAAGCCCTCCGGAGCGGAAAACTCGCCACCGCCGTGCTCGACGTGTGGGAGAACGAACCGGCCATTGATCCCGCGCTGGCCGCACTGACGACCCTCGGCACCATGCACATCGCCGGCTATTCGGTGCAAGGCAAAGCCAACGCCTCGGCGATGGTCGTGCAAGCATTGGCCAAAAAATTCGGAATCCCTCTCACCGGGTGGTACCCGCCGGGGGTGCCGCCGCAAGTGATCGGGCCGATGCCCGACTGGCCGACCCTGCAACAAACCATCGACATCCATTTTAATATCACCGACGACGACCGCCGCCTGCACGACCACCTCGACCAGTTCGAAACCCTCCGCAACGAATACATCTATCGGACGGAGTATTTTTAATTTTTTCCCGCCTCGAACTGTTCTTGGCAGCACCATCGCGCCCGCCTTGAACTGCGACTTTTAGAAAGTCGCCCAAATCGCGCCTTTTTGTAAAAAGGCGCCCCAAAAACTTTTGTGCTTTGGTTTGCAGGGCGACCATCTCTCCGAGACTTCGTCTTATTTTCCATGCCCCCTGCCCTCCAAACAAGTTTGGGGCGGGACATGAAAAACAAGACGCATTCGCCCGAGAGGCGAATGTGATCGCCCTGAAAACACATTCTGCAACAGTGTATTAGGGATTCAAAGTTTCTACAAATGGGGGCAAACTATTTCGCTTCCCTATTTGTCTGAAGCCGATAGAACGAGATAGCCATTGGGTTTTCAGGGCGAAAACATTCACTCCGCAGGAGGTGAATGCCTCTTGTTTGGGATGCCCCTGCCCAAGCTCGCTTGGAGGCAAGGGGGCATCTCAAACAAGAGGGTTGTTCCCGCAGGGAATTTTTGCCCTGCAAGCCCAAGCAGAAAAGTTTTTGATGCAACTTTTTTCAAAAAGTTGCGATTTTGGGCGACTTTTCTAAAAAGTCGCAGTCGAAGGCGCGATGGTTCTCTAAGAACAGTTTTGAATCGGATTAATTTTGTATCTTTGTTTTTCAGGGAGAGAAAAAAATATGGACAATTTTATCGTTTCAGCGCGAAAATACCGGCCGGCCACGTTTAAATCGGTGGTTGGGCAGGGGCATATCACCTCGACCCTGCAAAATGCGATCACGCGCGGCCAGCTGGCTCACGCTTATCTGTTTTGCGGGCCGCGCGGGGTGGGTAAGACCACCTGTGCCCGGATTTTTGCCAAGGCGATCAACTGCCTCTCGCCCGTCGACGGCGAGGCCTGTAACGCCTGCGAATCGTGCCGGGCGTTCAATGAGGGGCGGTCGTTCAGCATCCACGAATTGGACGCGGCCTCGAACAATTCGGTCGACGACATCCGCAACCTGACCGAGCAGGTGCGCATCCCGCCACAGGTGGGGCAGTACAGCGTTTATATCATCGACGAGGTACACATGCTCTCGCTTTCGGCCTTCAATGCCTTCCTGAAAACGCTCGAAGAGCCACCGGCACACGCCGTCTTTATTTTGGCCACGACCGAAAAACACAAGATCATCCCCACGATCCTCTCCCGTTGCCAAATCTACGATTTCAACCGCATTCGGGTCGAGGACGGGGTCGAGTACCTCAAATACATCGCCGCGCAAGAGGGTGTTTCGTTCGACGACGAGGGGCTGCACATCATCGCCCAAAAGGCCGACGGCGGGATGCGCGACGCGCTGTCGATGTTCGACAAGGTGGTTTCGTTTAGCGGCAACAACTTGACAGCCAAGACCGTAGCCGAGACGCTGAACGTGCTCGATTACGATACCTATTTTCAGGCCACCGACCTGATCCTGTCGGGCGATTACGCCGGAGTGCTGTTGCTCTTCGACGAAGTTTTGCGCAAAGGATTTGGTGGTCAGACCTTTGTGGCCGGGCTGAACGAGCACCTGCGCAACGTGCTGATGTGCAAAAACTCGCAGACGCTTCCGCTCTTGGAGGTGACCGGGAGCGTGGCTCAGCGGTACACCGCTGTGGCTCAAAAGGCTTCGTTGCCCTTTCTGTTCGAGGCCGTCAACCTGCTGACCGAACTCGACGCGGGTTTCCGAACGGCCACCAACCAACGCCTCCACATCGAACTCGGTCTCATGAAGCTCTGCGGCATGGGACAAAAAAAAAAGATAGCTGACCCAGCCGCCGGTGAAGAAGAGCCGAAGCCGGTGTTGCCGGAAAAAACGGCTTCCGCCGCCACTCCGTCCACCCGACCTGTGTCTCAACCGGAAACGCCCCGACCGGCACCTGCTCCGGTGCCCCCTGCCCCAACACCCCCTCCACCGGAAAAACGCCCCGCGAGTGCGCCACCGAGTGCGCCTGCCAACACGGCTCCGGCGGGTCATGGAGTCTCCATTTCGGGTTTTTCTCTGCGAGATGCCCTGAAAACGGGGACGCAAACCGGGCAGAAAGAGGAGCAAAAGGAGACTGATTCGACCTCGGAGGCGGTGCAAGAGCCTGCGGAAGAGGTCGAAAAAAAGTTGGCCAAAGCCTGCCTGCTGTTGAGCGAGGAGTTTTCGGACAAGGGGCGGCCCCGGCTGGCGATGGCCTTTGCACGGACGACTGTCGCGGGCCATCGGATTCAGCTGACCCTGCCCAACGAGAATTTGCAGGAAGAGGTTGAGCGCAATAGCCTCGACCTGAAAAAACGTTTGCTTGAAATCGCGGCCGTTCGTCCGCCGGTCGAGTTCGACATTCGGGTCGAGGCCGAACAGGCATTCGACAAGCCGATCAAGGCCGAAGACAAGCTGAAATTCCTCACCGAACAGAACGAACACCTGTCGGAATTTCGCAAGGCATTGAATTTAGATTTTGATTAACATCCTAACTCGCAGAGAATCAATTCATAATTCATAATTCATAATTAACTTAAGCGTCATGAAAAAAATTTTGCTTTACGCCGCACTGCTCCTCCCCATGGGGAACCTGTGCGCTCAAATGCCCGGCGGCTTCATGAATTTCGGCGACCAACCGGCGGCTGTACCCTCGCCGTTAGCCGTGAACCTCGATTTTAGTGAGGCCGAAACGACCCCGGTGGCCGAAGGGGCGGTCGAAGTGCTCAAAGGCGTGGTCTATGTCGACCGCGACGGCACGGAACTTCACCTGAACATCCTCTACCCGAAAAATGCCACCGGCCCCCTGCCCTGCATCATCTACATCCCCGGCTCGGCTTGGATGAAACAGAACATCGACATGAGCATTCCCAACCTCGAACGGTTCGCCGCCCGGGGCTATGTGATGGCGCTGGTCGAGTACCGCCCGTCGTCCGAAGGCCAATTCCCGGCGCAGGTGCAGGATGCCAAGACCGCCATGCGGTTTATGCGTAAAAATGCCGAGCTGTATCACGTCGACACCAACAACGTCTTCGTTTGGGGCGACTCGTCGGGCGGCCATACCGCGCTGATGGTGGGCTTTACGGTCGGCATTCCGGAGATGGACACCGACGTTTACGGCGAATATTCCGATCAGGTCAACGCCATCGCCGACTATTTCGGCCCCTCCGACTTGGTGACCCTCGCCGGCATCCCCAATATGCTCAACCAAAACCCCGAAACCTCGCCCGAGGCGATGTTGATCGGTGGCTCGATCGCCGCAAACCCCGAAAAGGCGCGCAAAGCCAGCCCGGTGTTCGCCATCACAGCCGACGTGCCGCCGACCTTAGTGGCTCACGGCGATAAGGATTTCCTCGTGCCCCTCAGCCAAAGCGACGAAGTGGCCGAAGGCCTCGAAAAAGCCGGCGTAGACTATGAATATTACTGCCTGCTGGGCGGTGGACACGAAACCCGCGAGTTCTGGACCGACGGAATGTTCGACATCGTCGACAAATTCTTTAGGCGAAATATGAAATAGTAAAGAAAGGGGGACGGATTAAACGATTCGTCCCCCTTTCTAATTCAATAGCTATGCTGGCGAAGACAATTATATCCGGAACGTTGTTGCTTTTAGGGGTATTGGGAACCGCTCAGGGGCAAGGCACGATTCGGCTCCAAGCGCGGGGGGCCGACAAGACGGTCAACCTCTCCGAGGTGGTTGCTTTGGAGGCGTATATTCCTCTCTCCAACGAGGACGATGCGCTGATCGGTGAGATTTCGAAGATGATTGTCACGGCGGATCATTTTGTCATCAGGGACGATGTGGCCATGTCGATCCTTATTTTTGACAAGCGCGACGGAAGCCTCGTCCGAAAAATCGACGCACAGGGGCGCGGCCCCCGGGAATATGTGGATATGGAAGACATTGCCGTTGACCGGCAAGGCAATATCTACCTGCTTTCCCGGACTAAATTCATCGTCTACGACAAACTTGGAAATTTCCGCTCCGAAGTTCCCAACCCATACCTCGCTGATTACATCGCCGTTTTGCCCGACGGGCGCATCGCCCTGTCCTGCGAAAATATCGTGAACCGGGTAGGGCAGAAAAAGTACGAGGCCGGATTATTGATTTTGGATCGCGATTTTCAGGTCGAGAAAACCCTCTTCCCGTTCGAGGAGAAGAACCGTTTTTCGGCCTATACGACCTTCAATACTTTTGTACAAAACAACACCGACCTGCTCGTTCATCAGCGGTACGACGATAACCTGTACCGGATGCGGTCGGGCGGCCAGATGGAGGTCGCCTATCGGTTGGATTACGGGAACAACAACACCCGCATCGCCGACCGATTGAAAAAAGAGTTTGTCGGTTTGGGGAACTCTCAGGAAAGCCTCACGCGGGAGACGCAGGCCGGTTATTGTGTGTTGTTGGGGCTGTACGACCTGACGGATGCTCTTTTGTTGCTCTTCCGATGCGCCGACCGCTATTCCTATGCGTTTTACGACAAACGCTCGGGCAAGCTCTCCCAGTACACCATCCGGTACACCGGGCAAAACTTCCCCGTTCCGCTCATCAACGACGTTGACTCGGCCCCCTATTATGCCTTTGTCGGAGCCGAGGGCAACACCTTGTATGGCTTTGCCTATCCCGACTTTCTCTTGGGCGATGTGGGCGGAGCCAACGCCCTGCTCAACCGGGTCGGCGATCGGCTTCAGCCGGACGGCAATTTGGTTATCACGCAATTTAAACTGAAATGAAAATGATCGGTCGATTTTCCCCCATTCTTTCCGCTTTTTGCCTCTGCGCGTTCGGTTTGTCGGCACAATCGCGGGAGATGATTTACGTCGAAGGGGGCGATTTTGTAACCAGCACCGGCCAATCGGTTCAGATTGCCTCGTTTTACATCGACCCTTACGAGGTGACGATCGGCGATTTTGCGCGATTTGTCGAGGCTACGGGCTATGTGACCCAAGCGGAGAAAGATAAAAGTACCTCCCTGATGGGCGACGAAAAAGGAGAGGGGGTCAATTGGCGATTCGATATGTGGGGTCGCCCGGTCGCCCCCTCGGCTTACGACGAGACCCCGCTCAGTTATGTGAGCTATGCGGATATGCTGGTTTACTGTGAGTGGGCTGGCAAACGGCTCATTCGGGAAGAGGAGTGGGAGTATGCCTTTCGCGAGGGGGCGAAAAACTCAACGTTCAAATACAGCGGAAGCAACCAAGGTAAACGGGTGGCTGTGATGGAAGATTTTGACTCGGTTACCACGACCCGAATCGGCCAAAAGGCTCCTAACGCACTCGGCATCTACGACATGAGCGGCAACCAAAACGAGATTTGTGTGGTCGACGACAACCGCATCATCATTCGCGGCGGCAATTTTGTCGACGACGCAAGTATGGCGACCGTTCAGCGAGCCGGTCGGCCGTTGATGCCGATCGCCGAGGTCGGGAACGACCATACGTGGTATTTTGGATTTCGGTGCGTGAAATAATTTTCGGGAACTCCTAAAAATCCAAAATACTGCGTTACGCTCCCTCCGCAAAATGCTCGAGTACGTTTAGTACACTGCGCTTTTGCCTCGGTCGCAAGCCTTGTCTTTTGAATTTTTAGAAGTCCCCTTTCCTTAAAACGTGGCCATAAAGCCCACGCCAAGCACCTCTTTGAATTGCAGGCGGGCGATGCGGCTTCCGTCGGCGCGCTCGAATTTTACATCGTCGTCGTAGATCATGTTCAAGTTGAGGTTGGCCGAGAACCAGTCGTTGATCTTCATGGTCAGCTGTGTATCCCAGCGCACGTCGACGTTTTGCGGCTTGTCGAGGTAGTTCGAGAAGAGCGCGAGGCGGGTATAGACCGTCATGTTGGGCAGAAATTCGGTTTTGGCCTCCATAGTCAGGTTGCTCCCAAATTCGGAGAGCAGGTGCTCGCCCGGGGTGACCCCGAAAGCCCCTTTGGCCGAGAGGTAGTCGCTCATCACAAAGGTGCCGCGCCAGGAGGCCGGAGAGAGCGTCGCGGTAAACCACGGGCGCGGTGTCCACGTGGCTCCCAGCCCGGTGCTCAGGTAGCCCGGCGACATGAAGCGGGAGATGAAATCGGTGCCGCTCACCTTGTAGTCGTACCCCTTGTCGAACTGCGACTGGTAGTTGATAAAGGCCGTCAGGTACCACTGCTCGGCCAGCTGGTAGCCGTACATCGAGTTGAGGTATATCTTGTCGTTGGTCTTGCGTGTGCCGTTCGTTTGGGTGTTGTTCAGCCCGTAGGACAATTCCAAACGATTCTGCCACAGTTGTTTGTCCCGTTTATAATCCAAGCTGTACGTCGCACTCACATCGCCAGCCACCGAGCCGTCGCCCCCAGCCGCCCAATTTGTCAGGCTGACCTGCGACAGGTTGATCCCAAATGTCCCCTGACCCTTCCAATAAGAGGTGTCGCGCTCCTGCGCGGTGAGCGAGGCCGACAACAACAACAGCCCAACCCCAAATAGCATCTTTTTCATAGTCTCTTCGGTTGAATGATAATTCGCTAACTCGCACCCCCGCACAATTTATGCCATTCTTCCTGGCTTTCTGTCAAAAGTAAGGTCGGTGTAAAAGTAGGTGGAGTGGTATTAAAAGATGAAAGACGAGAGACGAAGGACAAAAGATAAAAAAGTCCCCCTCCTTCTCCGAACTATCTCACCGACCGAAGCAGGCAAGTCGCCCGCAGGGCGGTGCCGAAAAGCGGAGGGAGGTAACGTGGGTGCCCAAAGGGCGGGGTGGTAGGTCTTTTCTGCATTTTCTTTCGTCTCTCGTCTCTTTTTACCTACCACCTCCCCCTCGCCTGTGAGGCTCGGGTACTCCTCCTTCTCCGAAGGAGGAGATTTTTTTGTGCTTCCTACTTTCTAAAAAAGGGACAGAAGCGGGGTGCAAGGGACGCCCCTCTTGAAAAATAAAGCGGGGTCTACCTTTTCGGTAGACCCCGCTTTGACATCTTGTCGTATTGTTCGATCGACTATTCTGCCGCCTTTTCTTCGGCAGGAGCTTCGGCGGTTTCGACTGCGGCGGGAGCTTCTTCAGCCACCGCTTCGGCTACGGGAGCCGCTTCAGCTTTCGGAGCGGCAGGTGCCGTTTCCTTTTTGGCCGATGCACTGCGTCCACGACGGGTTTTCGGTTTGTCAGCCGCTTTTTTCTCCGAGGTGTAGACCGTGTTGAAGTCGACTAACTCGATGAAGCACATTTCTGCGCCGTCGCCCAACCGGAAATCGGTCTTCAAAATCCGGGTGTAACCGCCCGGACGATCGCCGATGGCCGGAGCCACCACGCGGAAGAGTTCGGTCACAG
>JAISHQ010000034.1 GCA_031262465.1 Rikenellaceae bacterium | reverse complement strand
AATATTCCCTTTTTGCAGGGGGTGCTCGAACCGTGGTTCGAGGTGGTTTACGCCGAGCAGATCGACGCGGCGTTGGTGCGCGATGCCGTCGCCCTGTTGGTTCGCACCCGCACCCGGTGTGATGCGACCTTATTAGCCGGGAGCGCGGTCGAATATATCGGCACGGCCACGATCGGCCACGACCACATCGACACCGATTATTGCCGCCGCCGAGGCATCCAAGTGACCGCCGCCGCCGGAAGCAACGCTCGCGCGGTGTTGCAATACGTTGCCTCGGCACTCGTACACCTCGCCCGCCGCGACGGCTGGCAACCCGAAGAGAAGACGCTCGGGGTGGTTGGCCTCGGTCACGTGGGATCGCTGGTCGCCGAACTCGGGCAGAGTTGTGGCTTCCGGGTCATCGGTTGCGACCCGCCCCGGATGCGCCGCGACCCCGCGTTAGGCTTCGTCTCCTTCGAGGAGCTTTCCGCCCAAGCCGACATCGTCACCTTCCACGTGCCCCTCAACCGCTCGGGAATCGATCGAACCGCAGGCCTCGCCGACAGCTCTTTTTTCGAGCAACTTCGCCCCGGAGCGACGCTCATCAACTCCTCGCGGGGCGGGGTGATCGACCAAGAGGCGTTAAAAAAAGCCCTCCGAAGCGGGAAAATCGCCGGAGCCGTGCTCGACGTGTGGGAAAATGAACCGGCCATTGACCCCGCGCTCGCCGCGCTGACGACCGTCGGCACCATGCACATCGCCGGCTATTCGGTGCAGGGCAAAGCCAACGCCTCGGCGATGGTCGTGCAGGCATTGGCCAAAAAATTCGGTCTGCCCCTCACCGGGTGGTATCCGCCGGGGGTACCGCCCCAAGTGATCGGGCCAATGCCCGACTGGCCGACCTTGCAACAAACCATCGACACCCATTACGACATCACCGCCGACGATCGCCGCCTGCGCAACCACCTCGACCAGTTCGAAACCCTTCGTAACGAATACACCTATCGCACGGAATACTTTTGAGAATTATGAATTATGAATTATGAATTATGAATGGGGGCTTCGCCGTACAAAAAATAAAAGTAAAAAAATAAGGCCGAGCAAAGACAAATAATTCATAATTCATAATTCAAAATTCGTATCTTTGTTTTTCAGGGAGAGAGAAAAAATAAGCAATGGAGGAAAATTAGTGATTCATTTTTCGAGGCTAT
The DNA here is from genome assembly GCA_031262465.1 of Rikenellaceae bacterium. Lineage (GTDB taxonomy): Bacteria > Bacteroidota > Bacteroidia > Bacteroidales > Rikenellaceae > JAJQAW01. The sequence goes on along the minus strand of JAISHQ010000034.1, from coordinate 10,934 downwards.
CGTCGAGGCAATTTTTCGGGTTCGAACCGATGGATTACCGGGGTAAGTCAAGGGTCGAAGCTGAAAAAGGGGCCGACGAGAGGCCGAAATTCATCAATAATAAATACTCCATTAAAATGGATCAATAATTTTTCGACTTTACTTATATATGCAAAAAGAGGAGATTCAGCGGGTATTGGCGACGATTGTCCATCCCGCCGAGCAACAGGATATTGTCGCCCTCGGCTTGGTCGAGGAGATCAGTGCGGACGGCGATCGGCTTCGCCTCGTGCTCAACTTCCCCAAAGCCCGCGACCCATTCATGGGGTCTATCCGCAAGGGGGTGCAGAGCGCGTTAGAGGTCGCTTTTCCGTCATACACCGGCAAAATTACCATACAGGTCAAAGAGGCCGCACCCCGCAAGGTCGACAAGCCCGAGCGGGCAACGGCCACCGGCGGAATCCGGCAGGTCATCGCCGTCTCATCGGCCAAAGGAGGAGTTGGGAAATCGACGGTGACGGCCAACCTCGCCGTGGCACTGTCGCGCATGGGCTACCGCGTGGGCATCATCGACGCCGATATTTACGGCCCGTCGATGCCCAAAATGTTCGGGGTCGAGGCCTATCAACCGCTGGCCGAAGTCGTTGACGGCAAGGAGCTGATCCTGCCCGCCGAGGCGCAAGGGGTCAAACTGATGTCGATCGGCTTTTTTATCCGTCCCGACGATGCGCTGGTCTGGCGGGGGGCGATGGCCACCAACGCCCTGCGGCAGTTGATCCACCAAACGGCGTGGGGAGAGCTTGATTTTCTGCTGATTGATATGCCCCCCGGAACGGGCGATGTGCAGTTGACCATCGTGCAGGAGCTATCGGTCACCGGTGCTATCATCGTCAGCACACCCCAACCGGTCGCGCTGGCCGACGTGGTGCGAGGCATCAAGATGTACCGAACCGAGGGCATCGGTGTGCCGATCCTCGGGCTGGTCGAGAACATGGCGTGGTTCACACCCGCCGAATTGCCCGACCATAAATATTACATCTTCGGTCGCGACGGGGTCAAAACATTGGCCGAAAAAGAAGATTTACCCCTCTTAGGACAGATTCCGCTGGTTCAATCCGTGCGCGAAAGCGGCGACACAGGCCGACCCGTCGCCGCCGACGACTCCCTCACCGGCCTCGCCTTCGCCCAACTCGCCGAAAGGCTGGTTAATGAATTATAAATTATGAATTATGAATTATGAATGGGGGCTTCGCCGCACAAAAAGCAAGGCAGAGCAATGAAAAATAATTCATAATTCATCATTCATAATTATGCGCAGCATCTCACTTTTTTCGCTGAAGAATAAAGTGGCAATAGGCTTCGAGTGAATCGCGGATGGGAGAGGGGGGGTAGCTGGCCAGAATTTCAAGGGCCTGTTGCTCATAGTTTTGCATCACCTGTTCGGTGTAGGCGATGGCCCCTGAGGCGGCGACCTGTTGTTGCACCCATGCGATGTTTTCCTCCCGGTCGCGGATGGTGCTGATCGTGCGGATCAGTTTTTTTCGTTCGGAGGCCGAGCTGTGGTTAAGCAGGTAGAGTAGGGGGAGGGTGATTTTCCGCTCTTTCAGGTCGTTGCCTGCTGCTTTGCCGGTTTGGGAGGCGGGGCGATAATCAAGCAGGTCGTCTTTGATTTGGAAGGCCATGCCGATGCACTCGCCAAAGCGTTGCATCTGTGCGATCACTTCGGCCGAAGCTCCGGCCGAGGATGCTCCGATCGCCCCGCAAGCTCCTAACAGGGAGGCTGTTTTTCGGTGGATCACGTTGAAATAGGCGGCTTCGGTCATGTCTAATTTCGAGGCGTGTTCGAGCTGGATCAGCTCCCCTTCGCAGAGCTTTTCAAACGAGTCGATCAGCGGCCTCATCAATTCATAAGCGTTGTTTTCGGCGGTGATTGACAGGGCGTGTGCCAAGATATAGTCGCCCACCAAGACAGCTGTCCGCGATCGCCATATTGCGTTGGTCGAGAGCTGTCCCCGGCGCATATAGGCCTCGTCGATGATGTCGTCGTGAACCAGCGAGGCGGTGTGAGTCATCTCGACCAGAATGGCCCCAATGTAGCTTTTTTCGCCGATCCCGCCGTTCAGCGCGGCGGAAAGCAACACCAGCAAGGGGCGCATCTGCTTGCCCCGCTGTTCAAGCACATAGTCGGTGATGGTCGAGACAAACAGGCTCTGACTCCGGTAATTTTCGGTCAGCAGTTCGTTGAACCGCCGCATTTCGGCCTCAACCGGTTTTTGAATCGTTTTCAGTATATTCCCCCCCTCTTTCATACCTGCAAAGGTAGAAGTTTGTTTGCAGACCGAAAATAAGTATAAATACCTACTCCGAATGGGTTTTATCGCTACCCGGTGCTTCGCTATTCTTCCCGAAATTTGTATAGAGCCAATTATGGGCAAGGAAAAACGAAGTATGGGGAAATATTTTGAACTGTTGTCCGAGGACATCCGTTTTGTCGAGGGGCTGAAGGCCTGCATGAACTGCGGGGTCTGTACCGCCATCTGTCCGGCGGCGGAATTTTATTGCTACGACCCCCGGCGGATCGTCGACCGGGTGCAAACCCGCGACGATGCGGTGATTGAGGAGTTGCTGAAAAGCGAAACGATCTGGTACTGTGGTCAATGTATGTCGTGCAAACCACGCTGTCCGCGTGGAAATACGCCGGGTGCTGTGATTCAGGCCCTGCGCACGCTCTCCCAGCGGCTGGGCTTTTTTGTCCATTCGGAAAAGGGTCGCCAGCAAATCGCGCTCAAACGGGTGATCGGCCATAATATCTTGGAAACCGGCTATTGCATCTTCCCGAAAACCGTCAATCCCGACCTGCATCCCGAGCAGGGGCCGGTCTGGCGGTGGATTTACGAACATGACAAGGAGGTCTTTGGCCGATTTACCGAAAATTACCAAAAAGCGGGGGCTGGGCCGGTGCGTAAAATCGCGCCCGACAACGTGGAGGAGATCAACCGCATTTTCGAGGTGACGGGCGGAAAGGCTTTTTTTGAAACCATTGAGAAATATTCCGACGAGGCCGCCCGGCAGATGGGCATGGACGGTGCCGGTGACGCCTATTTCAACCACGTCTACGCCTACAACAACGGCAATCATACCCTTAACGATGAATGACAAATGAGCATAGAACGCGCCAATTGGTCGGCCTATCAAAAGGAGATCGCCGACGATCACTATTTCTACGTGCGGAGTTGCATCCGCCAAAATTTCTTCCCCGGCTCCGAGGCGGCCTTCCTTAATATTATGCGCAACGACTTGGGGCGCGACGTTTGCGAAGACCCAAACCACACCTCCTGCACGGGGATTGGGTACCATTCCGACGTTGTGCCGCTCGATACGACCATGACCGTCGTGGCGCGGCAATTCGCGCTGATGACCGAAAACGGGTATGAAAACCTCGTCCCCTCGTGCATCACCTCGTTCGGCCTCTACACCGAGGTGCTCGATATGTGGCACCATTTTCCGGAAAAGGAGGAGCAGATCCGCGAATACCTTTATAAAGCCACCAAACGCGAATTTCGCAAGCCCAAGAACTTGGCGCACACCTCTGATATCATCTTTCACCACCGCGAGGCGATCGCCGACAAGGGCAAACGCCGCTTAGTCAACGTCAAAACCGGCGAACCGTTGCGGGTGGTCGACCACATCGGTTGCCACTACGCCAAGCTCTTCAAGGGGCAGGGCATCGGCGGGGCGGAGTTTCCTTATGTGTTGGGCGGAATGGTCGATGCCTGGGGCGGCCAAATGATCGACTACCCCGAACGCCGCCACTGTTGCGGTTTCGGCTTCCGGAACTATTTGGTACTCAGCAACCGCAGTTATTCGATCTCCAATTCGTACAAAAAATTCGAGTCGATGAAGCCCTATCAGCCCGATTTCATCGTGGCCAACTGCCCCGGATGTGCCATGTTTCTCGACCGGTGGCAGTACGCCATCTCCGAGATGGAGGGCAAGACCTATGGCCCTCAAGGCGGTATTCCCGTGTTGACTTACGAGGAGATGGCCGGGCTGATTATGGGGTACGACCCGTGGGAGTTGGGGATGCAGATGCACCAGGTGCCGGTCGAACCCCTGCTCGAAAAAATGGGGGTCGAATACGATCCCTCGACCAAATACTTGGGCCGCGACGGCAAATTTATCGGTGCCCCGCAACAAGCACAGATCGTGACTTGCAGTTGTCAAGGTTTACAATAGAAAAAAACATTGAAATATCACTCAATGAAAAAGATAATCATCGTGGGCGGTGGCGTGGCCGGAATGCAGGCCGCCTTGACCCTGAAAGCGTTGGGGCAGGAGCCTCTGATTTTGGAAAAAAGCGACCGCTTGGGCGGCAAGCTCAACCGGTGGGACAGGCTCTTTCCGACCCAAACCCCGGCTGGCGAGGTGTTAGAACCCTGCCTGAAGGCGGTTGCCGAGGCAGGAATCGCTGTGCAGTACGGCGCGCAGGCCGAGGCCGTCGACCCCGATGGCCGGGGTGTGGTGCTGACCGACGGGACGCGGATCGAGGCCGACGGGGTGGTGATTGCCTCGGGCTTCGAGCTGTTCGATGCCCGGCTGAAAGAGGAATACGGCTACTGCATCTACGACAATGTCCTGACCTCGGCCGACCTCGAAGAGCGCTTCAAAACCCACCAGGTCTTGACCTCCCGGGGTGAGAAACCCCAGCGGGTGGCCATTTTACACTGCGTCGGCTCACGTGACGAGAAGGTCAACCAAAACCACTGCTCGCGGGTGTGTTGCATCACCGGCGTGAAACAGGCCATGGAGCTTCGCCAATTGTATCCCGATTGTGAGGTCTTCAATTTCTACATGGATATGCGGATGTTTGCCGAGGGGTACGAGGAGATTTACCGCGAATCGCAGGAAAAATACCACGTCAACCACATTCGCGGGCGCATTTCCGAGGTGAGCCAGACCCACGAGGGCCGTCTGTTGCTCAAGACCGAAGACACGCTGATCGGTCGCCCGATGCGCATGGAGGTCGATCTGCTGATCCTCTTGGTCGGAATGTGTGCCGGCTCCTCGAATCCCTCGTTGGCCGTTAGCGGCGGCTTGGCTTTGCGGTCGAGCGGCTTTTTCGATCCGCTGAACCCCTTTGCCGGTAACCTCCGCTCGAATATGAAGAACCTCTTTTTTGCCGGAACGGCCACCGCGCCGAAAAACGTCTCCGAGGCGATGAACGACGGCGTGGCCGCCGCGTGGCAGATTTACCGAACGCTCACTCAACCCGCTGCACAACAATGACCGACTGGGGCTATATCCTGACCAAACCGCGCGTGATCGACCTCGACGCGAATCAGCGGGCACTTTCCGAGCGACTGCAGGCCATGGAACCCTACCTGCGTTCGTGCATCGGTTGTGGCAACTGCACAGCGACTTGCACCGCCGGGGCGATCACCCCGTTCAACATCCGCAAGTTGCAAACCCTCTTCCGCCGGGGCGAGTACGAGGGGCTTCGGGCCGAGATCGATAAGTGTATGTTTTGTGGCAAATGCCGCATCGCCTGCCCGCGCGGGATCAACACCCGCAAAATCATTCAGGACATCAAACGGCTGTTAGACGAACAAAAGGCGGCGTTAAAATAGTATAAGGCATGAATCTCCATTTCGATCCCTTTGTCATACCCTTTACCCTCGGGATGCTCTACCTGTTCGGAGTTATCATCTACCGCTACATCAAGTGGTTTTTCGAGCTTCCGCTCAACTCCCGTTACCGCTTCGGTAAGAAGATTTTCTCCTACCGAACCATCACCGCCGCTTGGGAGTGCGTACAGGAGTGCCTCTTTCATCGAAGCATTTGGAAGCGCAACCCGCTGTTGGGGTATATGCACACCTCGCTGGCTTTGGGGTGGTTTTTGCTGATCGTTGTCGGGAAGTTCGAGACCTCGGCCTACCTCAAGGACGCCATCAACCCGCCCTATCTCCACGTCTTTTTCCGCTTTTTCTACCCCGACGAGTCGTTCCGGTTCCACCACGGCTTCAACTACGCCTTCCTGATGGACATCCTGCTGATCTTCGTCCTCTCGGGGGTGGCACTGGCCCTGTTCAAACGCTTCCGCTCCCGGGCACTCGGGATGCGCAAAACCACCAAACACACCACCGGCGACCGCATCGCCCTGTCGGTGCTGTGGCTCATCTTCCCGGCGCGTTTGTTGGCCGAGAGCATCACCTGCGGGCTGTACCAGCTCGACCCGTTGCCCACGGCGCTGGGCAATTTCATGACCCACGGCATCGGGAGTTCCATGCGCGAAGCCATTGGGCTTAACGCGCTGAGCCTGATGGAGCTACCCGCCTGGTGGATTTATTCGCTGGCTCTGGGCATCTTCTTTGTGGCCATGCCCTATTCGCGCTATATGCACATTTTCACGGAGATACCTTACATCTTCCTGAAAAATTACGGCATCCGCAGTCAGCAGGAGCCGACCAGCATGGACAACTTCGAGATTCAGGCCTGCTCCCGTTGCGGCATCTGCATCGACCCCTGCCAATTGCAGAGCGCGGCGGGGATCAACAACGTGCAGTCGGTCTATTTCCTGCGCGATCGGCGGTACAACAAATTGCAGGACGAGATCACCGACAACTGCCTGATGTGTGGCCGGTGCGAGACCAAATGCCCCGTTCACCTCGACCTGATGAAGCTCCGCCAAAACAGCCGTACAGCGCGCGAGGGTGCGCTGACCGACAACCGCTTCGCCTACCTCAACGGGGCCGACCGCTCCGAGGGCAGGGGCAAAGTGGGCTATTTTGCCGGGTGTATGACCCTCTTGCAACCGGGCGTATTGGAGTCGATGCGGAAAATTTTTGAGGCCTCCGGCGACGAAGTTTGGTGGGCCGACCGCGAGGGAGGGGTCTGCTGTGGCCGACCGCTCAAACTTTCGGGCGAGGTGCAAGCGGCGCGCCGACTGATGGATTTCAACATCCAACTCTTCCAAAAACACGGCATCGAAACCTTAGTCACCTCCTGCCCGATCTGCCTGCGGGTCTTCAAGGAGGATTATGACCTGCCGGGCATCGAAGTCCTGCACCATTCTCAATACATCCTGCGCCGGATCGAGGAGGCGCGCCTGACAGTCACCGGTACCGATATGCAGGTGGCCTATCACGACCCCTGCGAGTTGGGGCGCGGGCTGAAAATCTACAAAGAGCCTCGGCGGTTGCTCTCCAAAGTGGCCTTTGTGCAGAAATTCAAGGAGTCGAAGAAAAACGCCCTCTGTTGCGGAGGCTCGCTGGGCGACACCCGCCTGAGTGCGCCGCAGGAAAACGCCATCGCCACCACCGCCGCACAGGTTTATGCCAGCAAACAGGCCGACCTGCTGGTCACCGCCTGCCCGCAGTGCAAAGACTCGTTCAAACGCAACAGCCCGATTCCGGTCAAAGACCTCTCCGAACTGATCGCCGAACGCCTCGTCGTGCCCAAACACGACATCCCGAAAATCTACGGTGCCGGGACCGCCCACCAGCGCGCCCGCTCGGCAGGGTGATTTGACGTGGCTCAACGGCCTTTGACTGCCTCCGACTGCCGCTTTTAGAAAGCGGCGCGAATCGTCTTTGCTTTGACTGTTCTTAAAGAACAAAAGAATTTGTATCTTTACAACCGGTATGGCAAAGAGCGGAAAAATTAGGTGGTTTGCCTGTAAGCGATTGAAAACGAAATAGGACGGAAGAAGAATGCCTACGTACAGCGAAAGGAAAAGGGAGCTGAACATTCATGTTGACAAGCACCTCAACGATGGTTTTGCCGCCGTGACCCATTATTGGCAGAACCATGTGAATGGTGTGTCTCCCTATTACAGGCCTTTCGCATACGAGTATTTGAGGGCGATGACATCCTCCGATTTGGCCAACAACAAGAAACAATTACACATTCCTACGCGGTACGACGTTCCGTTCCCGCCACCTGCTAATCCCCGTTTTAAATTCATCGACCTCTTTGCCGGGATAGGTGGTTTCCGTTTGGCTTTTCAAAATCTCGGTGGGCACTGTGTATTTTCGAGCGAATGGAACAATTTCGCCAAAAAAACGTATGAAGCGAATTTCGGCGAGGTTCCTTTCGGCGATATTACCAAGATCAACGCAAACAGCATCCCCAATCACGATATTCTAATCGCCGGGTTCCCGTGTCAACCGTTCTCCATTGCCGGGGTCAGCAAGAAAAATGCGCTTGGCCGGGCGCACGGGTTTAAAGACGAGACGCAAGGCACGCTGTTTTTCGACATCGTGAGGATTCTTGAGGCGAAACGCCCGAAGATGTTCCTGTTGGAGAATGTCAAAAACCTAAAATCGCACGACAAGGGCAAGACGTTCAAGGTAATTAAAGGCGCGTTGGAGGAGTTGGGCTATTCATTCCATTTTCAAGTTCTTGACGGCAAACATTTTGTTCCTCAGCACCGAGAGCGTATCGTGATGGTCGGATTCAATAGCGGTTATTTCCACGGCAAAGAGCAATTTCAATACCCCGACCTGCCGGAGGCCAACCACGCCATTCGGGAGATTTTGACCGAAACCCCCGATCCGAAATACACCCTCAGCGACAAATTGTGGAACTATTTGCAGGCGTATGCGATCAAGCATCAAAGCAACGGGAACGGTTTCGGCTTCGGAATGACCGACCTCGACGGCATATCGAGAACGCTTTCGGCTCGCTATTATAAGGATGGTTCCGAAATCCTCATTCCACAGGACGGCATCAATCCTCGCCGCCTTACGCCGAGGGAGTGTGCCCGATTGCAGGGCTATCCGGATAACTTCATCATTGATGCTGTGTCGGATAACCAAGCCTATCGGCAATTCGGAAATTCGGTGGTCGTGCCTCTCATGCAAGCCGTCGGCGAGAATATAGTCCAAGAATTAATTCGTGAGCAGAATGGAGAGTATGCTGAATAGGGTCGTGCAATCGGTACAGGAGTCGCCGGTTGCGTTCTCCAAATACATCACAGCCAATGATGTCGGCGCGACAGGCGGCCATCAGGCAGGTTTTCATATTCACAAAGAGGCGTGGCCACTTTTCTTTGACACGCCCGGCGAGAAGGGAGCAAACAAAGACAAATACGTCACCATCCGTTGGCAAGGTGATTTCGAGACGGACAGCCGATTCATTTATTACGGTGTCGGTACGCGGAACGAATATCGCCTGACCCGATTCGGCAAAGGATTTCCATTCTTGCACGACGATAACATCGGCGATTTGTTGGTGTTGGCGAAAAAGGGCGACAGCTATTATGAGGGTTGGGTTTTGCAGAGCGACGAGGATATTGACGAATTTCTCGTTCAACTCAATATCTCCCCGGCAGAAATTAACGGAATCATTCCCCGGCAGGATGAACAGACGGCAGAAGATATACTCCTGCAATGTTTCTATGCGTTTATCAACGGTTTGCAGGTCGATTTCCCATCGACCACAGAGCTTTCGGTAAGGGCGCGCTATTGTTATAACAAGGCTTTTCACCTGACCGCCGACCGGCTCAAAGCCAATCCCGACAAAGGCTTATTGGGTTGGATTGATGCCGAGTTTCAACTGTTCAAAGCCATTGAGAACAACCGTTACTCCACCCGCATACAAACCCCGTTCGCATCGGTCGAGGAGCTTGTGGAGACGGCCAACACCATTCTTAACCGCCGAAAGAGCCGAGCCGGGAAGTCGTTGGAACATCATCTCGAAGAGATTTTCAACACGTTCGGCCTCGAATACAGTTCGCAGGCTGTTACTGAGATGAACAAGAAACCGGATTTCCTATTTCCGGGGCCGGAGGCTTATGCCAATCCGCAATTCGATGAAAAGAAATTGGTCGTGCTCGCCTCTAAAACCACCTGCAAAGATCGCTGGCGGCAGATTCTCAACGAGGCTGACCGGGTAAGGACAAAGCACCTTTTCACTTTACAGCAGGGAATCTCATCGAATCAGTTGGCTGAAATGTATCGTTCCAATGTGTGTCTGGTCGTACCTAAACCATACATTACGAATTTCCCTGAGGAATATCGCCCTCGCATCCTGACACTGAATGATTTTGTCGGGCAGGTGATGGTAAAACAGAGTATATAAAATCCTTCGACCGGTATGGCAAAGAGCGGAAAAGTATCATTCAGGGAGAGTGTGGAGGGGTTTCGGGCGATTGAGGCCGATATCCGGCAGGGGCGTATTGCGCCGGTTTATCTGCTGATGGGCGAGGAGCCCTATTTCATCGACCGGCTGTGTGAGCGGTTGGCCGAGGGCATCCTGAACGAAACAGAACGCGCTTTTAATCAGACGGTTGTCTACGGAAAAGACACCGAGGGGGGCGCGGTGGTCAACCTTTGTCGTCAGGCTCCGATGATGGGTGGGCGGACGGTGGTCATTGTCAAGGAGGCTCAACAGCTCAAGAAGTTAGAACAGCTTGCTCATTACACCCAACAGCCGGGCGCGTCGACCGTGCTGGTCATCTGCCACAAAGGCAAAAACGTAGACAAGCGAACGCCGCTTTATAAGTCGAGCCGGGATAAGGGGGTGGCTTTCGAGTCGGTGCCTCCGCGAGATTACGAGATCGAGGGGTGGCTCGGCGGTTTTGTGCGGTCGAAAGAGCTGTCGATGGATGCCAAGGCCTCGGCCATGTTGGTCGACCACCTCGGCGCGGACATCGCCAAGATCGCCAACGAACTCGACAAACTGCTCACCTCGTTGCCCGAGGGGACACAGACCGTGACAGCGGAACACATCGAACAACACATCGGTATCAGCAAGGATTTCAACACGTTCGAGCTGACCAAAGCCATCTCCGAGCACAATTTGGCCAAGGCGATGCGAATCGCCGACCATTTTGCGCGAAACCCGAAGGATAACCCCTTTGTGGTCACGATCAGTATGCTATTCAACCACTTCCAACGCATTTTTATCCTGAATTACCAACGCTGGCTGGCCAAAAAGGAGCGGCGGGCGATGCT
>JAISHQ010000020.1 GCA_031262465.1 Rikenellaceae bacterium | reverse complement strand
AGAATCGAACTAGGGACACACGGATTTTCAGTCCGTTGCTCTACCAACTGAGCTATGGCACCAATTGCGTTAGCGTGTGCAAAGGTAGGCATTTTGTCGAAATCCCCAAATTTTTTTCGATTTTTGCGCCATTATTTTATTTGCATCATCAAAATAGCGACCAATCCGATGGTAATCGACAGCAGGATAGCCATATAAACAAAATGCACTTTCACCGCGCCGTTGGTTCGGCGCAACGAGGCACCGTCTCCCCGACGAAAGGCCGATAGGAGGCGACCACAGGCTCCCCACAAATAGTACGCCGGAAAGAAATAGACAACGGCCACGGCTAAAAACGCAAGGGTAATCAACAGCGGAAAGCCGTCGCTGGCCGGGTCGGTGCTTTGTGTTATCCGGCTGTAATAACTCAGGGTGTCGGCCCAGAGTATCCCGGTCGATCCGAGGGCGACGAAGAGCGCGGTCAATGCAAAACCGGCGATGGCCAGCGTATAGGCCCATTTCAGGGTGTTTTCGGGGTTCTCGATCCGCCGCGCGGGAAGAAGCCTTGTGGCCGAGGAGGTAAATTCGTTTTTCATTTTTCGATAGTTTAGATTATTGCCATAGGTATATAGCATAGATGATTTGATTCGAAAATAGACAAAAAGAGTGCCGGATTGAGAGCTTGTTTGAAATTTTTCACTCTCGCTCTTTTCGGCTCTTTTTACCCCATTTTCTCTCATAAACTCGTTACATAGAACCACTATGCGCCTCGTTTTTGAGAAAAAATGAATGCAAAAATAGCTCAAAAATAGCTTCGGTAAAAAAATCCAAACAAGCTCTTAGTCTGTTTCGTATGTTATTACCCCCACTTTCCTCAAATTCATCCCTTTTCCTCTTTCCGATTTCTCACGGGACACGAACAGATTGCAAATATATAAAAAATATCTATTGGAAAACTATTCACCTATCCCCCGGTATCTCTATTAGCAAATCGGTATTAATTTTGTATCTTGTTTCAAGAAAGAGACTGATCCTCGTATGATAAAACGCCTGATTCGCTGGTTTTTGTGGGTATTGCTCGGCATCGCGGGGTTGCTGATCGTGGTCTCTGTGCTCCTCTACCTACCACCGGTTCAGCGTTTTGCGAAAGATCAGGCGGCGGCCATCGTCTCCCGATCGATCGGGTGGCAATTGAGCATCGACCGGTTTCGCCTTCATTTTCCGTTGCATATCACCGTCGATAACACCGTGATTATCACCTCGCCGGGCGATACCCTGTTGCGGGCCGGGCGGATCGAGGCCGGGGTGGCTCTTTGGCCGCTGTTGGCGGGCAAGTTGCAAGTCGACGATGTGACGCTCCGCGAGGCGGGCATTCGATATGCCGATTCGCTGGGCGGGCTGAGGGTCAGGGCGCTGATCGACCGATTTGAGTTGCGATCGGCCCGCATCGGCCTGCGCGACAGCCGAATACGCTTGGGCAAAGCCCGGCTTGCCGGAGCTGACGTTGCCTTGTGGCTGAGCGAAAGTTCCGCTCCGGAGCCGGTCGACAGCGGGGCACCGGCGGCGTGGACGATCGACTTGAGCCGCTTGGAGGTCGAGAGCCTCGGATTTCGGATGCACACCTCGCCCGAGATCGCCTATCTGACTGTCGCGCTGGAGAGCGGGCGCATCGACGAGGTGGCTTTAGACATGAGCAAACAACTTGTCTCGGTGGAACTTATCCGCCTGAGCGAGGGGCAATATGCCTACCTGACCGAACCGACTACCACGGCCGTCGATACCGTTTCCGCAACCCCTCCCCTCCCCGAGAAGCCGACAGAGGCTTCCTATCCGTGGACGATCCGCTTGGATCGGTTGGAGCTGACCGACAACGCTTTGCGCTATGGTCTGCTCGGCGGAGAGGCTCAGCCGGGCTTCGACGCCAATCACATCGAGCTGTCCGGCGTAAACGTGCAGATCGACGACCTCTATTCGCGCGGGACAGAGCTAACGGCCTCGCTCGGCGAGCTTTCGCTCCGCGAGCGTTCGGGGTTGGCGATCGTCCGGGGCGAGGGGCGTTTGGCGATGGATTCGGCGCGGATCGCCCTCTCCGATTTTCAGTTGGCAACGGCTCACTCGTCGCTGAGTGCCGAGGCCGAGATCGCCGCCGGAGTGCTTCGACAGGAGCCTGCCGCCCCCCTTTCGGCGACGCTCCGGGCAAGCCTCGACCCGGCAGACCTCTACTATTTTTACACCCCGGAGACCTCCCTGCGCACCGCACTGAGCGGGCAGACGCTGAGCCTCGACGGCGATTTGGAGGGCACGTTGGCTCAGCTGAATATCCATACTTTCGCGGCTCGTGTGCCGGGGCACGTCGATTTTCGGGCAGACGGACAAGTGGTAAATCTGCTTGATACAGAACACTTAACAGCCAACTTGCGACTGAACGGTGAATTTTCCGACCTCGATTTCCTCCGCCCGGCGTTGCCCGATTCGCTGGGCGAGCGCATCGCGTTTCCGAGCCGGATGACCCTTGCCGGAACGGTGGCCACTGAGGCAGGCCGTTATGCGCCGAATCTTCGTTTGGAGGCCGACAGCGGGGCGATGACCCTTGACGCTCAGGTCGATCTGCCCCGGCAAGTGTATGAGGCGCGGGTGGCGTTCGACGCTTTTCCGCTCGATGCTTTTTTGCCGAACGATTCGCTCGGCGCGCTTTGGTTGACGCTGACCGCCTCCGGCACCGGCTTCGACCCCCGGCAGGAGGGCACAAAGGCCGATATAAATATGAGCCTCAATGAGTTGACCTATCAAAAATACACCTATCGAGCGATCGACTTGGAGGCTTCCTTGGCCGATCATGCGCTCACGGGCACACTGACGAGCGACGACAGCGCGGCGCGGTTGCACCTCGACTTAACCGGCGAGGTGCGCCCCGAGCAATACACCGCGCACCTGCAGGGCCGGATCGACACGCTCGACCTTTACCGGATGGGCTTTATGACCGAGTCTTTCGACGCCTCCCTCTCGCTCGATGCGACGGCGATGGCTCGGCCCGATACAGCATATTACATTGACTTGCAGGTCGATTCGGTGCGCTGGCGGCAGGGAGAGCGCACCGAGCACATTCCGCTCTCCACGCTGACGGCCTCGGCCACCGCAGGCCGTATCACCGCCGCCGCTCGTTCGGGCGATCTGTCGCTCGATTTTGCCGCGCCGGTCTCTGTCGACTCCCTGCTGAGCGGATTTACTCGCACGGCGGCGGAACTTTCGGAGCAGGGGAAGGCTCGAAGCCTCGATGCCGCGCGGATCGAGGAGTGCCTGCCACCGCTCAATTTCACCGCCTCGGCGGGGCGTGAAAACCTGTTACACAGCCTGATGAGCGGCTCGGGCATGGATTTTCAGCGCATCGACCTGCGTGCTTCCACGCTCGACGGTCAGCCCTTGCAGGTCGATGCCACAGTCGACAAGTTCAACACCGGTGGCCTCACGTTGGACACCCTGCGGGTCGGCCTGCGCCGCAACGACAAGGCATTCAATTACTTTGCGCGGCTGGCCAACCGGCCGGGCCATACCGAACAGGTCTCCCTGATCGCCCTCTCGGGCACGCTCGTCGAAAACCGGGCGACGGCCAACCTCTACCAGCGCGACCGGGCGGACAGTGTTGGGTTCCGTTTTGGCCTCAACGCGGAACTGCTCGAATCGGCTATTCGGGTGAACCTCACGCCCCAGCGTCCTATTTTTGGTTACCTGCCGTGGCAGGTCAATGCGGATAATTACATAATCTATCGTTTCGACCGGACGATGGAGGCTGACTTGCGTCTGCAAGGGCCGCAGGCCGGACAGCACGTCTCCCTGCTCTCTGCCGCGTTGGAGCCGACACTCGCCGCCGGTGCCCTCCGCTTAGAGATCGCGGGCTTCGACCTCGGGCGGGCGTTGAGCTTGTTGCCCGCCTCGCCACCGGTGACCGGCATCCTGCATACCGCCCTGACCGTGGGCTTCGACCGGGGGCAACCGGTGGCCGCCGGGACGCTCGGTATCAACGCATTGGCTTACAGTGGTCAGCGGGTCGGGGATGTGGGGATGGACATTGATTTTCAGTCCGACAGCCTGAGCCGCTTCAGCCTCGATGCCGCAATGACCCTCGACAGCCTGCGGGTTTTGACCGCCACCGGGAGCTATCAGGCCTCGGGCGAGGGCGCGATAGCCATTCAGGCCGCCGTCGCCTCCTTGCCACTGGCCACCGTCAACGCCTTTTTGCCGCCCGAGACGGCGCAACTATCGGGAGCTTTGACCGGAAGCCTCGCTGTGTCGGGGTCGACGGCTCAACCGGCGATCGACGGAGCTTTTCGCTTTGCGGACGGACACGTTTCCTTGCCGATGATCGGCACCGCGTTTGGCATTTCAGACAGGCCTATCACGGTGAAAGAGAATCGGTTGACCTTTGACCGGTTTGCCCTCATAGCCCCCAACAACGCTCCCATGACCCTCGACGGGGCGATCGACTTTGCCGACCCCGCGCGGATGACCGCCGATCTGAAGCTGACGGCGACCAATTTCGATGCCATTCGGTCGGCGCGCAGGGACGGGTCGATGATTTACGGAACGGTGCCGATCGACGTCGACCTGACGGCACGCGGCGGACTCAACGCGCTGACCGTGCGTGGCGACATCCGCCTACGGCGCGGAGCCTCTGTGACTTACACCCTGCGCGAAGGGCCTTTGGAGGTCGAAAATGTCGAACAACAGATCGTCACCTTTGTCGATTTCAACGATCCGGAAACCTTTGAAAAGGCCGATTCAGTTGCCCGGCTGACCCCGTTCGGGATGGATATGCTGGTCAATATCGCCATCGAAGAGAGTGTTCAGGCGACGGTCAACATCTCCGAGGACGGCAACAACCGGGCGGAGGTGGCCGGGAGCGGCAACCTGGCCTATTCGCTCAACCCTCAGGGCGACAGCCGTTTGATGGGACGTTTCGACATCGCTTCGGGGCGCATTCTCTATCAGCCGCCGGTCATTGCCCAAAAAGATTTTACGATCGGGGCGGATAGCTATGTCGAGTGGACGGGGGCGATGCTCAACCCCACGTTCGACATCACGGCGACCGAGAGCGTGCGAACCTCTGTCACCGGCGAGTACGAGGGGACGGTCGATTTCGACATCTCGATCCTGATCCGCAACTCGCTGGAAAACATCGACGTATCCTTTGATTTGGCCGCGCCGAATACCCTGCCGATCCAGAACGAGCTGGCACTCATGACCCCCGAACAACGCTCCCAGCAGGCCATGGGGCTTTTGCTCTACAACACCTACACCGGGGCAGGCTCGTCGGCGAGTGTCGACACCGGAAACCCGCTCAACGCCTTTATCGCCAAAGAGTTGAACCAATGGGCGCGAAACAACCTGCAAGGGGTCGATGTGTCGTTCGGCATCGACTCATCCGACCGAGCCGACGGCGGCACCCGCACCGATTACTCGTACCAGCTCTCCAAAAACCTCTTCAACGACCGGGTAAAGGTTACCGTCGGCGGAAGCATCGCCTCGGATGCCAACGCCACCCAAAACCTGCAAAATAACTTCGTCGACGACATTTCGATCGAGTACCGTCTGACCGAGGGCGACAATATGTTCCTGAAGGCTTACCGTTACAACACGCAGGAGAGCATCTTGGAGGGCGAGATTACCGAGACCGGCGCGGGCTTTTTGGTGCGCAAGCGGATGAACCGCCTTGGCGAACTCTTCCAATTGGCCGGACGGGACGATCGCCGCCAGCGACGCGAAGCCCGGCGACAAGAGCGACAAGATGCCGAAACAAATCAATAATTAGTACACCTTGAATAAAATGGTTCAATAATTTTTCGACTTTATTTAATTCGGGCGAAGCCCGACCTCGGCAGTGGGGTGAAAGGGATGCTTTTGGCCGGTTTTGGCCGCGGTGAGTCGAACGAAACTGCAATTTCGTTCGGCCGCGAGACAAAAGCGAAGACAAAAGTATTCCGAAACCCCGGCCGAAAACTTTTCTTTGCTACTTTCTTTTAGGATAAAAGAAAGTAGAAGAAAAAAAATGCAGATGAAAAAAATAATATACATCCTCCTCGGAGTGGTTTGGACAGCGGTGATAACAGGCTGTTCAACGACCAAACGATTGGCCGATGGCGACCTCCTCTACACCGGGGTGCGGAAAATCGAGTTGGTCTCCGCCTCGGGCGAAAAGGTGCCGGGCGCGGTCGAATCGGTGGCCAACGAGCCGCTGAATGTCAAGCTGAACAACCCGCTGTATAGCCCCTACGTGCGCACGCCCCTCCCCGTCGGGCTGTGGGTGTGGAACAACCTC
>JAISHQ010000019.1 GCA_031262465.1 Rikenellaceae bacterium | reverse complement strand
AGAATCGAACTAGGGACACACGGATTTTCAGTCCGTTGCTCTACCAACTGAGCTATGGCACCAATTGCGTTAGCGTGTGCAAAGGTAGGCATTTTGTCGAAATCCCCAAATTTTTTTCGGTTTTTGCACCATTTATTTTGTTTACATCATCAAAAAAGCGACGATGCCGAAGGTAATCGACAGCAGGATAGCCATATAAACAAAGTGTGCTTTCACCGCGCCGTTGGTTTGGCGCAACGTGATGATGTCTCTCCGGCGAAAGGCCGTCAGCAGGCGACTGCAAGATTCCCACAAATAGTACGAGGGGAATAAATAGACGAGGGACATGGCAAAAAACGCGAGGGTAATCAGCAACGGAAATCCGTCGCTGGCCGGATCGGTGCTATATGTCACCCGGCTGTAATAACTCAGGGTGTCGGCCCAGAGTATCCCGGTCGATCCGAGGGCGACGAAGAGCGCGGTCAGTGCAAAACCGGCGATGGCCAACGTATAGGCCCATTTCAGGGTGTTTTCAGGGTTCTCGATCCGCCGCGCGGGAAGGAGAGTGGCGGAACAGGTAAATTCGTTTTTCATTTTTCAATAGTTTATATTATTATAGTTATCTATCATAGATCATTCAGCCAGAGAAGAGGCAAAAAGGATGCCGAGATGAATTATAATTTATAATTGGAGAAACTCCAACAACCCTTGCGTTCCGTCTTCTAACAGGTCAAGCACCCGTTCAAAGCCGTCTGCTCCGCCATAATAGGGGTCGGGGATGTGGTCGGTGTCGGATTTTTGGAAAAATTCGGCGAGCGTGTGAATCTTCTCTGTCGCTTCGGGGCTGGGTGCCCGGTCGTACACGTCGTCGTAATTGGCGTTGTCCATCACCACAATCAGGTCGAACCGCTCGAAATCGTCGCTCGTGATCCGCCGGGCGGCGTGGTTCAACCGATACCCCCGGTTGGCGGCGGCGCGACGCATCCGCCCGTCGGGAGCCTCCCCGGCGTGTCCGCCATAAGTCCCTGCAGAATCAACGCTGATCTGATCGGCCAGCCCGGCGGCCTCAATCTTCTGCCGCATGACCGCTTCGGCCGCCGGAGAGCGGCAGATGTTCCCGAGGCAGACAAAAAGAATGCTTTTCTTCATTTTTTATGATACAATATAGAACTAAAAACAGCACAAAATAAATCTAAAATACTATTTTTGCTCCTGATAATCCCCTCTCAGGTATGTCTTGTTTTGCCTTTTTGACCCCTTTTAGGCAACTGTTCAGTAAGTTGCGGTATAGGTTCAGTGCTCCAAAGGTACGATTTTTTCGCGGTTCGCGGGTCTACGATTGCCGATTTGAGGGGTATAACGCCCTGCGCCGAAATGTCCGTTTGTCGGCCAGCACCTTGGGCGAGGGGACTTATATCAACTGCGGGAGCGAGATTCACGGGGCGCGCATCGGGCGTTATTGTAGCATCGCCGACGGGGTGAAAATTGGCCACGGCGGTCATCCGACCCGGCGGTTTGTCTCCACGAGCGGGCTGCTATTGACCGACACTCGCCGAATGTTGGGTTTTACACTTCACCGGGGTGCGGATCGTTACCCTCTCTATAAAAAGGCTGACGGTGAGTTTGTTGTGGTTATCGGCAACGACGTTTGGATCGGCTCCGGAGCGCGAATTTTGGACGGAGTGACCATCGGCGACGGGGCAGTGATTGCCGCCGGGGCGGTGGTCACGGGCGATGTGCCCCCCTATACCGTGGTCGGCGGCGTACCGGCTCGCCCGATTCGGCGGCGGATGACCGACGAGCAGATCGACTTCCTGTTGCGCTTCCGTTGGTGGGATCGAGGGATCGAGTGGGTGCGGGCGCATTACCCGGAAATGTATGATATTGAGGCGTTTATGGAAAAATATGCGGAAAGATGAACCTCTGTTGGCGACTGTGGAATAGGCTTGTTTTGAGACCCGTTTACCGGATGCGCTTTCGGGCGTTCGGTCGCCACGTCTCGATCCGCAAGCCGGTCTGCCTCAAAGGGATGCGTTACATTTCGGTCGGCGATCGGGTGATTGTCAAGGAGCAGGGGTGGGTCGAGGCCAACCCGCTGACTGCGGGCGATGAATGCACGCTGAGCATCGGAGCGGGTACGTCGATCGGCTATTTTTGCCACATCTATGCGGTGCGGCAGATCACGATTGGCGAAGAGGTGCTGATGGGGAGCGGGGTTTATATCACCGATTGCACACACGGCTATGACGATCCCTCGCTTCCGGTCATTCGCCAGGCGGCGCGCTTTGTCGGGGCAGTGGAGATCGGCGCGGGGAGTTGGATCGGCCAACACGCGGCGGTGATCGGCGCACGGATCGGAAAACATTGCGTGGTCGGTGCTAACTCAGTGGTAACCACCGACGTACCGGACTATTGCATGGTGGCAGGTGCTCCCGCGCGGATTATAAAACAGTATGACCCCTCTTCGGGAGAGTGGATAAAAAAGGAAGTAGGATGCAAGAAAGGGTCGCCATTATAACCGTTTTATACAACAGCTCCTCCGTTCTGCCGGATTTTTTCCGCTCGTTGGAGGGGCAGACCCGGCGCGATTTCACCTTGTACGCGGTTGATAATGCCTCGCCGGACGACTCCTTAGAGCAGGTTCAGGCGTGGGCCGGGCGCGTCTCTTTTCCGGTCGAGGTGATCCGCAGTGAGACCAATGCGGGTATTGCCGCTGGAAACAATCGGGGGATTCGCGCGGCGCGCGAGGCCGGTTGCCGTTGGTTTTTATTGACCAACAACGACACGGTTTGGGAACCCGACACGCTGGAAATCCTCCTTGCCGAAGCCGAGCGACACGGAGCCGGCATGGCCGTGCCCAAAATCACGATCCACGGCACCGACCGCCTTTGGTACGCCGGTGGCAGTTGGAATCGCCTGCGTGGCGGCACGCGGCACCACGGCCTCGGCAGGCGCGATCGCGCCACGCGGGATGAGGCCTCCCGCCCGGTGGAGTATGCCCCCACGTGCTGTATGTTGATCCGCGACACCGTTTTCGAGCGGGTGGGGGTGATGGACGAGCGTTTTTTCCTCTACTATGACGATGCCGATTTTGTCCGGCGCGCTACCCGCGCGGGCGAGACGCTTTGGTACGTCCCCCGAAGCTGCTTGGCGCACAAGGAGAGCGTTTCAACGGGGGGCGTGTCGCCGCTGGCGCAATATTGGCTGAGCCGCAACCTGTTGTTGTTCACCCGTAAACACTACTCCGCCCCCTATTGGTGTTATGTCTTGGCGGTTCATTGGGCGATCCTGCTGACCAAGCGGGCCATCACTTTTGACCGTGCCCAATGGACGGCCTGCCGACGGGGAATTTTGGATGGTATCGAAATCTGTCGCACCCCGGTACGGAAAATCTCAACGGAAATCGGATGTACGGAGTAAACTTTTCCGCCCCCTATCTCCTGTTCGTCGGGCTGTATGTGGTGCTGGCGTTGGTCGAGCGGCAGATTGCCCCGAACTCCCGTTGGCAGAACTATATTCAAGCGGGTTGCATCGCGCTATACCTTTTATTTATCGGCCTGCGGGGCTATATCGGCACCGATTGGTACAGCTATCGGCTGATCTTTGAGCGGGTGCCGACCCTTTTCTCCGGGGGCTGGGGCGATTTTTGGGCCGAAAACCTGTTGGAGCCGGGTTTTGTCTGTTTTGTCAGCGCGGCCAAAACGCTTTGGAACGACTATCACTTTTTTGTTTTTCTGAATGCGTGCGCCGATGCGGTGATCCTGCATCTCTTTCTAAAACGCTATGCGAACGGTGGTTACGCCTTGGGTTTCCTTGTTTTTCTGGTCATGGGCGGCCTGACGCTGAGCGACCTGTTGCGCAACGTGCGGAGCATCGGTTTCTTTCTGCTCTCGCTCCCATTCCTCACCGCTCGCCGCCCCGTGCCCTATTTCGGGCTGAACGGGTTGGGGATGTGTTTTCACATCACCTCGATCCTCTACCTGCCACTCTATTGGTTTTTACACCGCCGTTGGCCGAAGTGGATTTTTATCGCTGTCTTTATCGCGGGCAACGCGATTTTCCTCCTGCGCATCGAATTTATCCGCCCGCTGATCGAACGGCTGGCCGAAGGGTTGGGCGGGCGATTTGCCCATTTGCAGGCGCAATACCTGCTCAACGAGCTTTTTGACGAGCGTTATCGCATTTCTTTGGGATACATTGAGCGGATCGTCACTTCGCTTTTGGTGCTGGGCTTTTACAGGAAACTGCTCCGCGAACGGGTGACTAACGTGTTCTTTGTCAACGCTTACGTCCTTTATTTTGCCTCGTTTTTCTTCCTGTCGGAGATTCGGGAGTTTGCCGCGCGCTTCTCCCTGCTTTTCGCCTTTTCGTACTGGGAGCTTGTTCCGGCGCTTTACCGGACGATGCAGGTGCGCTTCAACCGAGGGCTTTTCCTGACCGCGATTTGCCTCTATGCTTTTTTGAAAACCGCTGGGCTGACCGGCAAT
Source organism: Rikenellaceae bacterium (assembly GCA_031262465.1). GTDB lineage: Bacteria > Bacteroidota > Bacteroidia > Bacteroidales > Rikenellaceae > JAJQAW01. The sequence goes on along the minus strand of JAISHQ010000019.1, from coordinate 37,728 downwards.
CTCCTCTATCGGTACGACAACCTGCTCTGGGGCATCGAATCGTACAACCGGCGGGTGGAGGAATTTGAACGATTTTACTTGAATAGATAGATAAACCGATGAAGCGAGATGAAAGAAGAGAAGAGAAGAGAAGAGAAGAGAAGAGAAGAGAAGAGAAGAGAAGTCTCTTGCTAAACCCGGTCGAATCCTGATCGCCGAGCTGTTTGCGGGCGGCCTTTGCCATGCCGGGGTCAACAGCGGGTTGATCCGTCTGGCGCACCGGGTCGCCCCGAAGCGAGAGCGGCTCTTTTACGGCGAGCGAAGCCACCTGCGAGCCTGCCGAAGCCGGTTAGAGGGTGTTTCGGTGCGGTTTCGGTCGTTTCCGTTTTTTCCAAAAATAGGCTCTAAATACTCCTTACCCTTGCGCGACGGGTTGGGATGTCTCTACCTATTGTGCATCCTCTGCGGCTCACATCGGGGCGATATTTTGCTCGTTACCAATCTGTTGCCGTTGACCCATTGGATGCTGTTCTTGTTAAACGGCCTTTTCCGCCGGACGGTTTTCGTTGTTTTGCACGGGCAGATGGAGGCCTTTTTGCCCAACAACCCGTTGGGCGGTACGAAACCCTATTTTCGGCTGACCAAACCCCTGCTGAAACGCGACGCGCACAGCCGTTATGTGGTCTTGGGCGAACCCATTTACCGGGAGATTGCCTCGCTTTTTTCTGTCCGACCTATCGTTATCGACCATCCGTATGATTTTGAGGAGCATATAGTTGCAGATGAACCCGCACTTCCGCTTCGTTTAGGGCAGATCGGCGTGGGCAACCGGGGCAAAGGCACCGAGTTCCTCTTTGCATTGGCCATTCTTCTGCGGGACGAGATCGAGGCGGGGCAGGTTGAAATTCACCTCGTTGGCCGTCTCGACCCGGAATTGTCCGCCGAGATGAACCCGTGGGTGATCTATCACCGCGAAATGTTGAGCGAAGAGGCTTTTGCCCGTGAAATCGCCCGGCTTCGTTACGCCCTCTTTCTGCGTCCGGCGCACGTGGGGCGCGCGGTGCCGAGTGGCTCGTTTTTCGACGCGGTGAAGTATGGCAAGCCCTTTTTGGCGCTCGATCACCCGTTCATCGCCCACTATGCCGCCCGGTTTCCGGGGTGCGGGACGATTTGCGCCGACACCGAGGCTATCGCCGAGGCAATCCGGCAACGGATTGCCACTCGAGAAGATGCTATTGCTCAACAGGCTGCCTTTGCCCGTGCCCGGCAGGGGCTGTCGATCGAGGCCATTGCCGAATCGTTTCTTGAACAAATAAACTCACAGCCAGACCGATGAAAAGAGCTTTGCACCTGTTGGATCGCCTCCGTTTTGGCGGGGCGGAGAGCCTCGCGCTGAATTATGCTCGGCTGATGAAAGGGTGGGGCGTGGCGTCGACCCTGTGCGGACGTGCCGATTCGCCCGCCTTTGAGGCCGCCGCGTGCAGGGAGGCCGAGGTTCGGCGAGGCTTTTCCTATCGGGCGATCCGGCGCGCCGATGTGTTGTTCATCCACTCGAACCGCAACCTGTTGAGGCTTTTTTTGTTGCGTCCTTTTTTGCGCCTCTCCGGCAAACAAGTTGTTTACATTCAGCACCTGCCTTATTCCGAGGGCAAATTTCGCCTCTTGGCGCAGGTCATCAACCGCCTTTGCACGGGATTTATCCGCATCACACCGCTCACCGAGGCGTTAGAGGGGCGATACATCCGGGTGCCGGTGGCCTTTGTCCCCAATTTTTACCGGCCTCGGTACGAGGCGACCGAGCGCCCCGAGGTGCGCCGGTCGGTGCGCGAGGCCTGCGGGTTGACACAGGAGCGGGAGCTGATTCTCTTTTCCGGCGCGCTGAAACAGGGTAAGGGGTTGGTCGATTTTTTGGCGTTGGCCGACCGTTTTGCCGATGATCCTCGGCGGCTTTTTGTTGTGGTCGGCGATGGCCCGGAGCGGGGGTTGATCGGCGAAAAAGAGCGGAAAAACCTCCTCTGGACGGGCTGGCAGGCCGATGTCGAGCAGTGGCTGATTGCCGCCGACCGCTATTGTTTTCTGTCGGAGCGGGAGATGATGCCGCTGGCCCTGATCGAGGCGTTGACCCTTGGGGTGCCCACGGCGGCGATCGCCTCGCCGGTCAATGATTTTTTGACGGGCGGGAAGACATTCGCCTCGCTGTCGCTCATCGAGCAGGCAATTCGTGCGGGGCAGGTGCCGCTTTGCCCGCCGCCGCCCTCTGCGGAGGAGGCCGAAAAGGTGTTGCAATCGCTCCTGTCGCCACAGCGCAAGAAAAAAATCCTGCACATTCAGGTACAATCCCAAATGGCTGGTGCACAACGCATTTCGCTGGAGATATTCCGCCGCTTGCCGGAGGCCGAGTACGAAAAAACGATACTTTTCGGTGCGCCTCAAACTTCGCACACCCCCTATTGCACCGAGCAATTTCGGCGCGCGGGGGCACAGGTGCTTTTCCTGCCCGACCTGCGGAGGGAGATCGGCTGGCGGGACTTCGGTGCTTTTTGGGCGATCCTCCGCCTCTGCCGCCGGGAGCGTTTCGACATTGTCCATACCCATTCGACCAAACCGGGGGTCGTCGGGCGGGTGGCGGCGCGGCTGGCCGGAGTGCCGCGAGTGGTGCACACGGTACACGGCGTGGCTTTCCACCCATACGAAACGCGGGGGAAACAGCGTTTGTATCGTGCTATCGAGTGGTGTTGCTCCCCGTTTGCGCACCGGATTGTGCTGGTCTCGGCCTATTACCGACAGTATTATCGCACAGAAAACCCCAAAACGTGCGTTATCCCCAACGGAATTTCTGTTGAGCCGGTTGCCGAGCCTTTCTCTGCCGATGACGGCACGATTCGCCTGCTCTTTGTCGGTCGGCTGACCGAGGCCAAAGACCCGTTGACCCTTTTGCGGGCAATGGCCTTGCTTGTCGGGCCGCACGAGCGGCAGGAATTTCGGCTGACCGTGGTCGGCGATGGCGAGTTGGAGGGCCTCTGCCGCGATTTTGTGGAGCATAACGGCTTGTCTGAATACGTTTCGTTTGCCGGGTGGCAGTCCGATACAAGTGCGCTGTATAGCAAATACCAAATTTTTTGCTTATCTTCGATCTTTGAAGCGTTCGGTTTGGTGCTGGCCGAGGCGGCTCGTGCGGGGTTGCCCGTGGTGGCGACCCGCGTCGGAGGCATTCCGGAGGTGGTCGAGGAAGGGGTGACCGGCTTTTTGGTGCCGCCTCGCGATCCGGTCGCACTGGCCGAGCGAATTTTGGCTTTGGCCGACGATCCGGCCCTTGCCCGACGAATGGGGCAACAAGGCCGAGCGCGGGTCGAGGCGCTGTTTACGGCAGAAAGAATGGTGGAGCGGTACAAACAGGTTTATAACGAAAAAGCCTTTCCCAACCGGATCGGCTGGAAAAAACCGTGAACGACCTCTTTTTGAGGGGCTTCTTCTTGAAAAAAAGCAGGAAACGTTTGTATTGTCGCAAGAATAATGTTACCTTAGTCCTCCCGAAAAAAGATTAAAAACGAATTAAAATCATAGCAATCAATAACATAACAAACAAATAAACAGGTCTATGTCTAACACAAAGTACGTCTACACCTTCGGTAACAAGCAGGCCGAAGGGAACGGCAAAATGAGGGAATTGCTTGGAGGTAAAGGGGCCAATTTGGCCGAAATGAATCTGATCGGAATCCCTGTCCCTCCGGGATTTACGATCACCACCGAAGTCTGTACAGCCTATTACGAAAAAGGGGCGGAGCAGGCTTTTTCGATGATTAAACCCGAAGTCGAAGCGGCCATGAAAAAGGTCGAACAGATGATCGGCACCAAACGGTTCGGCGACGCGGCCAACCCGCTTTTGGTTTCGGTTCGCTCGGGGGCGCGTGCCTCGATGCCGGGGATGATGGACACCATCCTCAACCTCGGGTTGAACGACCAAACGGTTGAAACGATCGCCAAATCGAGTGGCAACGAACGTTTTGCGTGGGACTCGTACCGCCGTTTCGTACAGATGTACGGCGACGTGGTGTTGGGCATGAAACCCGAATCGAAAGAGGACGAAGACCCGTTCGAGGTGATTATCCACCAAATGAAACACGAAAAAGGCGTTGAACTCGACACCGACCTGACGGCAGAAGACCTGCGCGAGATGGTCAAACGCTTCAAGGCCGCTGTGAAAAAACAGACCGGCAAGGACTTTCCGACCGAGGCTTGGGAACAGCTTTGGGGCGCGGTGGGTGCCGTGTTCAGCAGTTGGATGAACGACCGCGCGATCCTCTACCGCAAACTCAACAACATCCCCGCCGAATGGGGCACCGCCGTCAACGTGCAGGCGATGGTCTTCGGCAACATGGGCAACGACTCGGCGACGGGTGTGGCCTTTACCCGCGATGCGGCCACCGGCGAAGACCTCTTCAACGGTGAGTATTTGGTTAATGCACAGGGCGAAGACGTGGTGGCCGGTATCCGTACCCCGCAACAGATCACCACGATCGGTTCGAAACGCTGGGCCGAATTGCAAGGCATCTCCGAAGAGGAACGCGCTCAGAATTATCCCTCGCTGGAAGAAGTGATGCCAGCCGCTTACAAAGACCTTTACGACACGCAGGAACACTTGGAAAACTACTTCAAGGATATGCAGGATGTCGAATTTACCATTCAGGAGGGCAAACTCTGGATGCTCCAGACCCGGAGTGGCAAACGCACCGGCGCGGCAATGGTCAAGATCGCCATGGATATGCTCCAGTCGGGCATGATCGACGAAAAGACCGCTGTGTTGCGTTGTGACCCCTATAAATTGGACGAACTGCTTCACCCCGTCTTCGACGGCGCGGCACTGAAATCGGCCAAAAAGATCGCCAAAGGCCTTCCGGCTTCTCCGGGAGCGGCCACCGGCCAGATCGTCTTCTTCGCCGAAGATGCCGATGCGTGGTTCCACGAGGGCAAAAAGACCATCTTGGTGCGCGTTGAAACCTCTCCGGAGGATTTGCAGGGCATGAACGTGGCCGAAGGGATTCTGACCGCTCGGGGCGGGATGACCTCTCACGCGGCTGTCGTGGCGCGCGGCATGGGCAAATGCTGTGTGTCGGGTGCCGGCGAGGTGGTGATCGACTACAAAACCCGCACGATGACCGTCGGTGGCAAAGTATATAACGAAGGCGATTGGATTTCGCTCGACGGATCGACCGGTATCATTTACGAGGGCAAAGTGGGGACGAAAGATGCCGAACTCTCCGGTGATTTCGGCAAGCTGATGGCCCTGACCGACAAATTTGCTCGCCTCAAGGTGCGCGCCAACGCCGATGTGCCGCGCGATGCCAAAGTGGCCATGAACTTCGGCGCTCAAGGGATCGGCCTCTGCCGCACCGAGCACATGTTCTTCGAGGGCGACCGCATCAAGGCCGTTCGCGAGATGATCTTGGCCGACAACGAAGCCGGTCGCCGCAAAGCGCTCGAAAAACTGTTGCCGATCCAACGCGAAGACTTTGAAGGCCTCTTCGAGACGATGAACGGCCATCCGGTGACCGTCCGCCTGCTCGACCCGCCGTTGCACGAATTTGTGCCCCATTTCGAGCGGGAGATGATTGAGTTGGCCAACGACCTTGACGTACCGTTTGAAAAGATCAAAACGAAGGTTGACTCGCTGAGCGAATCGAACCCGATGTTGGGTCATCGCGGTTGCCGCTTGGGCAACACCTATCCGGAGATCACCGAGATGCAGGCGCGCGCCATCATCGAGGCGGCTCTGAACGTGCAGGCCAAAGGCGTTCCGGTTCATGTCGAAATCATGGTGCCGCTGGTCGGCAACAAGACCGAGCTGAAATACCAAAAGGAGATCATCGACCGCACAGCACAGGAAGTCTTCGCCGAACGCAATCAGGTGCTTGACTACATGGTCGGGACGATGATCGAGGTTCCCCGCGCGGCGGTGACAGCCAACGAGATCGCCGAAGTGGCCGAGTTCTTCTCGTTCGGTACCAACGACTTGACCCAAATGACGCTGGGCTTCTCGCGCGACGATGTGTCGAAATTCCTGCCCGAATACATCGAAAAAGGGCTGCTGAAAAACGACCCGTTCCAGGTGCTTGACACCGACGGCGTGGGGCAGTTGGTACGCGAGGCCGTCTTCAAAGGACGCACCGTCAGCGAACACCTCAAATGCGGCATCTGCGGCGAACACGGCGGCGAACCCTCGTCGGTCGAATTCTGCCACACGGCCGGACTCAATTACGTCTCCTGCTCGCCTTTCCGGGTGCCGATCGCCCGACTGGCCGCCGCCCACGCGGCTCTGGCTGACGAATAGTCCGTCCATATACCCAACAGAGCGGGCTGTCTCACCTTGAGACAGCCCGCTCTGTTTTTCAGCCTCCGCCTGCCGCTTTTAGAAAGCGGCGCAAATCGTCGCCTTTTGTAAAAGGCGACACCGAAAACTTTTGTGCTTGGGCTTGCAGGGCGAAAATTCCCTGCGGGAACTTTCCTCTTGTTCGGAATGCCCCCTTGCTTTCAAACAAGTTTGAGCAGGGGCATTCCAAACAAGAGGCATTCACCTCCTGCGGAGTGAATGTTTTCGCCCTGAAAACACACTCTCCTTTGCGTTTTGTCCGTGTCTTCAGACAAATAGGAAAACGAAATGGGTCTCAATGAGACCATATCTTGCAGGATGTTTGAGTCCTTAATATACTGTTGCAGAATGTGTTTTCAGGGAGATCACATTCGCCTGTGGGCGAATGCGTTTTATGCTGTATTCCCCGGCTCAAGCTCGCTTGAAAGCCAAAGGGGAATACAGCATAAAACGAAGTTCCGGAGGAATGATCTCCCTGCCAACACAAGCAGAAAAGTTTTTGGGGCGGCTTTTTGCAAAAAGCCGCGATGGTTCTTTAAGAACAGTTGAAGCAGAGACGATTTGCGCCGCTTTCTAAAAGCGTCATTCAGAGGTTTTTAAATGACAACCAAGTTGTTTTTGATGGCGTAGACGACGAGGTTGGCGGTGTTGCGGCAGTTGGTTTTGGCGAGGATGTTGGCGCGGTGCTTGTCGACCGTTCGTTTGGAGATGAAGAGTTTGTCGCCGATCTCCTGGTTGGAGAGGCCTTTGCAGATTTCGAGCAGGATTTCCTGCTCGCGCTCCGAGAGTTCTGCCGCCTCGTCGGTGGCCGAGCGGTTGTCGTTGGAGGTTTTCAGGTTGCTGACCAGGTTGAAGAGCAATTCCTGCGAGAAATAGGTGCCGCCGTCGACCACGGTGCGAATCGCTTCTAAGACCTCGCCGATGTCCGAATTTTTGAGCAGGAAAGCCTTTACGCCGAGCGACACCATCTTGAAATAGTACTCCTCCTCGCCGAACATGGAGAGGGTGACGATTTTCAGCTCCGGCCAGCGACGCATGATCTCCTCGGCGGCCTCGATGCCGTTCATCTGTGGCATGGCGATGTCGAGCAGGATTACGTCGGGAAGTTCCTCGTTCTCTAACCGTTGCAACGCCTCGCGCCCGTTCGATGCCTCGCCCACCACGACAAAGCCCGGTTCCAGCGACAACAGGTTCTTTAACCCGGTGCGAAAGAGGGCGTGGTCGTCGACCAAGAGGATTTTATGGGGCGTGTCGGTCATTCGTTATTACACTGAATTTCAGTCGTCTGTCGTCGTTTTGGCGCGGATTCGGATGTGGGTTCCTCGGCCGGGGGCGCTGTCGATGTCGATCTCGCCCTTGAGCGAGGTGATGCGGGAGGCGATGTTCGACATCCCCATGCCGCCCTCCGGGTTGTTCAGCACCTGTTCGGGGATGAAGCCGATCCCGTCGTCCTCAAAGATAATACTTATTTCGTCATCGGCCACACGCAGGATCGAAAGGCTGATCGTTTGGGCTTTGGCGTGTTTCAATGTGTTGTTAATCAGCTCGCAAATCACGCGGTAGAGGATAATCTCCACGTCGCTGTCGAAGCGGGTCTCTTGGAGGTTGGTGCTGAAATTGACTTTGATGGGGCTAAACGCCGCGAGCTTGTTGGTAAAACTGTTTACGGCGCGCACCAGCCCGAAATTGGTCAAGACGTTGGGATTCATGTTGTTAGACAGCTCCCGGAGCGACCGAACGGCCTCGTCGATAACCAGATAGGTGTTTTGGATCAGCTCCTTTTGCCGGGGGTCGGTGTTCATGCGATCGAGCGCCGAGACCGACATTTTGGCCGAAGAGAGCAGCGGCCCCAAGCCGTCGTGCAACTCTTTGGAGAAGTGCTGACGCTCTTTTTCTTCGGTGCGGATCACGGCATCCAAGATGCGGCGTTCGTAAACCCGGCGTTTGTTTTCGGTCATCGTGATGTGGGTCAATATTTGGCGGATCAACAGCACCCCGATAGCGAAGCAGAGCGAGATCATCACGCCCGTCCAAGCGGTCGCCTCGCGCGAAAGGTTAAAATCCCATCCCATCATCCGGGCAAATTCCATCATCCGCGCCACGGCCATGGCGGTCAGCCCGGCGGTGACGAGCATCCACGCCGAATTGTACTTGGTGATCCACACCAAGCGAATGGCCAGCGCGGCGGTGACCAGCTGCAGGACGATGGTGACGATCAGTAGGATTTTCAGTACCATAACGCTATGTTGTCTCCAGAATGTCTAATTCAAAATTCAACTCCTCCCACCGCTTCATCGCCTTAGCCAAACGAGCCTTCAGGCCGTTGTACTGCTCAAAGAGCGTGGGGTCGGAGAGGTCGATGCCGTGCGCCGCCGGATCGGAGAGTTTGACGTCCCACACGGCGATTTCGGCCTCTAACCGTTCGATCTCGCCCTCGATCTCCCCGATCGCGGAGCGGGTCGCCTTGAGCAGGCGGTCGCGCTTCTGTTTCTCCTGATATTGCTCTTTGGACGATAGCCCGGCATCGCTTTTGGCGGCAGATTCAGCCGGTTTTTCAGCCGCCTTTTTGCGCTCCAACTCCCGGAGCGAATCCATGCGCTTCTTCTCCAAAAAGTCGTAAATACCACCCAAATGCTCCCGCACCTGCCCGTCGCGAAACTCATACACCTTGTCGACCAGCCCGTCCAAAAATTCCCGGTCGTGGGAGACGACGATCACTGTGCCGTCGTACTTGAGCAGGGCACTCTTCAGGATGTCCTTGCTCCGCATATCCATGTGGTTGGTTGGCTCATCGAGTACCAACAGGTTGTAGGGTTCGAGCATCAGCCGCGCCATAGCTAAGCGCGACCGTTCGCCGCCCGAGAGTACCCGCACCTTTTTGTCGATCTCCTCGCCCCGAAACAAAAAGGCAGCCAAAATGTCGCGCAGGCGGGTGCGAATGTCGCCCGTGGCCACCCGGTCGAGCGTGTCGAAGACCGTGGCATCGCCGTCCATCAGGTCGTCCTGATTCTGGGCAAAATAGCCGATGCGCACGTTGTGGCCGATCCGCATCACCCCCTCGGTCGCCTCGGTGTCGCCCACCACAATGCGCGCAAAGGTGGTTTTTCCCTCGCCGTTGCGACCCACTAAGGCGATCTTCTCGCCCCGTTCGATCACAAAATCGGCCCCGGAAAAGATGTGTTTCTCGCCGAAACTCTTGCCGACCTCTTTGGCTTCGACCACCACCTGCCCGGAGCGCGGCGCGGGCGGAAATTTGATGTTGAGCTTCGAGAGGTCTTCCTCCTCCAACTCAATGCGGTCGAGCTTGTCCAACTGCTTGATGCGCGACTGCACCTGATTCGACTTGGTCGGCTTATAGCGGAAACGCTCGATGAACTCCTCGGTCTTTTCGATCAGCTTCTGCTGGTTGTCGTAAGCGGCTTGTTGTTGCTGGCGACGTTCGGCGCGCAGGGTAACGTATTTGGAGTAAGGCACTTTGTAATCGGTGATCCGTCCCAGCGAGAGCTCGATCGTCCGGTTGGTCACCACGTCCAAAAACGCCCGGTCGTGAGAGATTAGCACCACCGCGCCGGGGTACTCCTTCAGGTAATTTTCCAACCATTGGATGCTCTCGATGTCCAAGTGGTTGGTCGGCTCGTCGAGCAGGAAGACCGACGGGCGGCGCAAGAGCAGTTTGGCCAGCTCGATCCGCATCCGCCAGCCGCCGCTGAACTCGCGGGTGGGTCGGTCGAAATCGCTCCGTTGAAAGCCCAAGCCCAAGAGGGTCTTCTCCATTTCGGCCTCGCGGTTCTCTCCGCCCAAAATCTGAAAGCGGTCGTTGGCCTCGTTCAGGCGGTGGATCAGGCCGGTGTAAGCCTCGCTCTCGTAATCGGTGCGCGTGGACAACTCCTCACCTAAGCGGGCAATCTCCCGCTCCAGCGCGTTGACCTCCTCGAAGGCCGAGGCCGTCTCCTGCCGAACGGTTTTGCCGTCCAAGACCTTCATCTGCTGAGGCAGGTAGCCCAAAGTTGTATCCGCCGAACAGGAGACCTGCCCACCGCTGGCCGGATGTTCGCCGATCAGCACCTTGAGCAGAGTCGATTTGCCCGCGCCGTTTTTCCCCACCAGACCGATCCGGTCGCGGGGGTTTATCATAAAGGTAAGGTCGCGAAACAAGTCCCATCCGCCGAAACTTACCGTCAGGTCGTTGACTGAAACCATTTTAGAGTTTAACTATGCCCTACTCTCCGGCCTGTGCCGTGAGCAGTTGGTGGATGGTCTGCTGGGGGTCTGCGCTGGAGAAGATCGCGCTTCCGGCCACTAAGACATTGACCCCTGCCCGGTACAGCTCATCAGCGTTGGCCGTCGAGACTCCTCCATCGACCTGAATCAGCGTCGAAAGCCCTCGCGCGTCGATCATTTGGCGCAGGCGGCGGATTTTGGAGTAACTTTGCGGGATGAACTGTTGGCCGCCGAAACCGGGGTTGACGGTCATAATCAGCACCATGTCGATGTCGTCCAACACCTCCTCGATGCTCGAAAGGGGCGTGTGTGGATTGAGTGCCACACCGGCCTGCATCCCCGCCTCGTGGATCGACTGCAAGGTGCGGTGCAGGTGCACACACGCCTCGGCCTGCACGGTGAGCATCCCGGCACCGGCCTCGGCAAAGCGAGCGATATAGCGGTCGGGGTCGACGATCATCAGGTGCACATCGAGCTTCTTGTCGGTCAATGCCCGAACAGCCTGAACCACCGGAAACCCAAAGGAGATGTTGGGAACAAAAACTCCGTCCATCACATCGCAATGAACCCATTGGGCCTCACTGCGGTTTACCAAAGCGATCTCGTCGGAGAGACGGCCAAAATCGGCGGTCAGTATGGAAGGCGATATAATGCGTGTCATTTTTATAGGGTTTATGTTGGGAACTTCGAAAAATCCAAAATACTGCGTTACGCTCTCTCGGCAAAATGCTCGAGTACGTTTAGTACACTGCGCTTTTGCCTCGGTCGCAAGCCTTGTCTTTTGAATTTTTGGAAGTCCCCTGTTGTTTTCTTATGCAAAAATAACCCTTTATTCCGGTTGTTTCGCTAAATTTGTAAGAAAATAATTCGATGACCCCTATCCTGTACCTATTTATCGGGCTGGCCGCCGGAATCGCGATCGCCTATTTTTTCGGGCGGCAAATGCTCCGTGGTTCGACCCGCATCCTGCAAACTCAAAATGAGGAGTTGCAGAAAGAGGCCACCGATAAAAACGAAAAACTCTTAGAACATACCCGCGCCAATGCCTCGCTGGAGGCCACCAACCGCGCCCTGCGGGAGAAATTAGAGAGTCAGACCGACGAAATAGCCCGCATCCAAAAGGAGGCGCGGCTGGAGTTTGAAAACGTCGCCAACCGGATTTTGGAGGAGAAATCGAAACGTTTTACCGAAACCAACCGCGAGAGCATCGGCAACCTGCTCAAGCCGCTCGGCGAAAACCTCGACAAATTTCGCCAAAAGGTCGAAGAGACCTATGACCGGGAGTCGAAAGAGCGTTTTTCGTTGACCCACGTGGTCAAGGAGTTGGCGCAGATGAACCAACGCATCAGCGAGGAGGCCAACAACCTGACCAACGCCTTGCGGAGCAACAACAAGGTGCAGGGCAATTGGGGCGAAATGATTCTCGAAAATATCCTCGAACAGTCTGGCCTGCAAAAGGATCGGGAATATTTCATTCAGGAGACCCTGCGCGACGAGGCCAATCAGACGCTCAAGAGCGAAGAGGGTCGCCGGATGATCCCCGATGTGGTGATCCATTACCCCGACCAGCGCAAGGTCGTTGTCGACTCCAAAGTCTCGCTCACCGATTACCTCGAATACAACGCCTCGGACGACCCCACCGCCTGCGACACGCTGGCCGCCCGCCACGTGGCCTCGGTGCGCCGCCACGTCGACGAATTGAAGCAAAAAAATTACCAAGCTCACATTGCCTCGCTCGATTTTGTGATGATGTTCATTCCCAACGAACCGGCTTATGTGCTTGCTCTTCAGACCGATCCGGGGCTGTGGCAGTACGCCTATGAAAAGGGCGTGCTCCTGATAAGCCCGACCAACCTAATTACCTCGTTGCGCCTGATCCACGACCTCTGGAAACGCGAATACCAAAACCGCAACGCGCTGGAGATCGCCGACCGGGGAGCTCTGCTCTACGACAAATTCGCCGGGTTTGTCGAAAACATGGCGCGCATCGGCGAGAGCATCGACCGCACCCGAACCACTTACGACGATGCCATGAGCCAGCTCCGCGACGGTCGCGGCAACCTGATCGGGCAGGCGGAAAAACTTCGCTCGCTCGGCGTTCGGGCCAAGAAACGACTGCCGGTTACGAACAACGGCGAAGAAAATGGCTTAGAAATTGAAGATCAAGAAAATAGAACAGAAAACGACACCTTATGAAATACTTATTAACCGGGTTATTAACATTTTTTACCGCCGTCGCGGCACCCGCTCAGGATTCGACCAAAGTCTATTACCTGCCCGAAGATGTGCAGATTTTCGAGGCTTATTGTCAGGCGTTTGCCGACAAAAGCGACCTGCCGATGAACGAGTTAGTCGCCGAAACGGGCCGCTATTTTTTGGGCACGCCTTATGTCAATTACACGTTGGAGGTGCGCGACCCGGAGGAGGTGATTGTCAACCTGCGCGAGTTGGATTGCGTGACCTTTGTCGAAACCACCATTGCGCTGGCTCGTTGCATCAAAGCTGGCCTGCCCGATTTCGCGTTCTATTGCGAAAACCTGCGCCTGTTGCGCTTTCGGGGCGGTATTCTGCACGATTTCACCTCGCGCCTGCACTATTTCAGCGATTGGATCGTCGACAACCAACAGATGGGGCTGGTGCGCGACCTGACGGCCTCTTATGGCGGGCAACCCTATCCGATCCGGGTCAACATCATGAGTACCAAGCCCAACAACTACCGTCAGCTGAAGGCTCACCCCGAGATGATCCCGGTGCTCAAGGAGATCGAAGAGAACCAAATCAGTGGCCGCGTGATGGCCTATATTCCTCAGCGTGAGGTCGATCGCATCGGATCTACCCTGCCTAACGGCCTGATCGTCGGCACCACGACCACCACGGCCATGGACATCGCCCATTGCGGTTTTTTGGTGATCGAGGCCGGCAAACCCCACTTTATGCACGCCTCGTCGACCGACAAAAAGGTGGTTATCACCGAAATCACCCTCGGCGAGTACCTCGCCAGCAAACGCTCCATGAACGGCATCATGGTCGCCGAAGCCTTAGAGCCTGAGGTATAAATTTGTGATTTTAAAAGAATGGTTTATATTTGTACAATTCAATAACCGAAACCGCTTGCCTATGAATACACCTCATACAACGTAACCCAAACTCCATTCGATGCCAAACGTGGCTCTAAGATAGCCGCCAGCGCATCAAACACATAAAAGCGTTAGCTTTCATTCTTGCTTCTGAAACTTAGACACTTTCAAAGTACGCAAAGAGTAAAGCGTAAACGCCCACCTGCGTGGGCTTTACTCTGTTATTTTGCGTACAAGGTAGTCTAAGACCTCAGAAGCGAATAAAGGTACTGTCCCACGCTTTTTTGTGCCCTAACTCAATCACAACCAATCGCCGAGGGACAAGGCAAAATACAAACTTTTTTTATGAAAAGACGTTTACTATTCTTTGTGTTTTCAATATGCTTCATCTTTCTCCCTTTTCTAACGCAAGCCCAAACAAGTTTTCAAGATAATACGAAGCCTAAATCTCGATGGTCTTTTTATGGTACAGCAGGGGTTGGCATTGGAAAGGATCGTAATGCATTTAATTTTTTTACAGGTAATTCAGGTGAAATTCACCTTATCGACTTGTCTTCGCATTCGTCAAAGTCCGCATTTTCGATAGGTGGTACCGCCAAGTACACTTTTTTTGACATACTCGGTATCGAATCGGGTCTAATCTACCAAATGTGTAGTGGTGAATATTTCGTTGATTATAAGCTGAATACTTTGGAAACGACAATAACAACCACATACACAACGCATAATTTAGTCATTCCACTTCGTTTGCGTGTTGATTGGAAGCGTTTTTATTATAGTACGGGCGTTGCCTTTCGTTTGTACCTAAGTAATAATTCTGATACGATAACGAATCCCAGTGATGTGTCTTTTTTCTTTCCTTATCCTGTATCCAGTGGCTTATTATATTCATTAGGTGCTGGTTATAAGATAACAGACCGTTTGAGCTTGGGCTTAGACAGATCGTGGGGATTATTGAACACATGTCAGGTGGTGATAGGATTTACCCTATAATCATTTTTTAATTACATTAATCACTCTCTAAAAACTGTTTTCATGAAATATATTTTGTTTTTACTGGTCGTTCCTCTCTTTACATCCTGTGCTACGGTATTCAGCGGCGGGCTTAGCAAGCATAGCAAGATCGAGATATACAACACCACAGACAGAGACCTTACCTATCGTCTCGACCATCATCTTTATTCCGACATCAACGAGAAATCGTTCCGACTCTATGTGAGGAGGGGTATGAAAAATTCGAACCTCACCGTTATCGACCGGAATACTGAGGAGCAGGCTAAAACGACTATTGAAAAGAAATTAAACCCCGTCTCCTTGGGGAATGTGTTTCTATTTGGATGGTTTGTAGACCTTGCATACGGTACCGTCTCAAAACCTAAAGACCGTCATTTTTCGATTTTGGAAATAGATAACAACCTGATGATAACACCGGCCAACTCAGGGTTAAATGATAAGAGGAATCTGGCACTTATCCGTCCATCGAGAGCTATAAACGAAAGGAGAGAGGAAAGACTGGCAGATAGGGAAGAAAGACGGGCATATAGGAAAGCGAACCCCGGAGAGGGATGGTTTATAAACGCATTGGAAATCACAGGAGCGGTTCTGGGTACGGTAGCGACAGCAGCAACTCTGATTGATGGTGGAACATCGGCAGCGACAATATCATCGTCTTATTCCTCAGGAACTTCCAGCAGCAATAGTAGTAGCGGTTCGTCCACAAACTACTTGCAACAATATCAAAAATGGGAACAACAAGTCAAAGGGAATATCAATTCCCTTACCAACGCAAGTATCAGTGCTTCTAATTATGTACTGCAAAAGAGAGCTATACGTGACGGGCAGAGAGAGATGCAACGTATAAGAAACGAGGCTTTGAGGAATGGTGTCACAATCCCCATGTCAAGCTATGAAACAATGGATGTAGGAATAGAGTAGCGTTTCTTTCTGCTGGAAAGTTATTCGTTTTTATTGGGTGTAAAATATACCCGATTCCAAATATATCCAATAGTGTTTAGTTTCACACTGTTGCGGCAATAGCCTTAGATAATTTCAGGCAGAATTTTGGAGAACGGGAAAAAGGTCGTCGAACGGCATCATAGTCGCCGAAGCCTTAGAGTCTGTTTAAAATTTATATCTCTCGTTCTTTGCGCCACATTTCGGCGCTTTTTTCACCCGCGAGTTGTTAAATAGGAACCACTATTCGCCGCCTCGCGGGCGAAAAAATCACTCGAAATGAGGCACAAATAACTTCGGCTACAAAATTTAAACAGACTCTTAGAACCGGAAATGTAATCACGATTATCAAAAAAAGAGAGCAAACATAGGATTTGCTCTCTTTTTTACCGGCTAAAACCTGACAAAAAGCTCCTTTTCGACCCTGTTTTGTTGTAGGGGCTGACGCCGCGGATAGGGTCTGTTGTTCTCTTTTTCGTACTTCAGGGCTTTTAATTCCTCTTGGGCCGTGGCTTCTCCCATTTGCAACGATCGCTCCACGAGCCGAATCCCTTCCGTCCTCTTTCCCTGTTTGAATACAGCCATCCCCAGCACCTTCGTCGCATGGCTATCGCTTGGGTCAAGGCTCAGGGCCTGAACCATAGACTCCTCGCTCTGCTCATAGTTGCCGTTTTGGTATTCGATAAAGCCCTTTAAACGATAGGCCTCCGGGTTATCCTGCCTCAATTCAATCAAACGATCCAAATACATGGTCGCTTTTTGGTATTTATGCTCCTCGATCAAGGCCTTTGCCGAGGCCATTAATTCGGTCGCATCGTTTAGTTCGCTGATTCTTTTCCTCTCCGTTTTCACGGCGAAATTGTGTGAGCAATAGGGGTTTTCACCGTATAGGTTTCGGCCTATTACCAAGCGTGTGTTGGGGCAACCTCCCAAGCATTCCGATCCATATTGGCATACTTGACAGTCTCCACTGAGTTTCTCATTTGTCATCTCCCGCCGCCAGAGAAACTTGCTTTCGTCCTCCCAAATAGATTGAAGATCTCTCTCGCGAATGTTTCCTTCAATATAGTTTCGATCTTTGATAGATACACAGCTCACGATGTCGCCATTGTATAAAAACCCAAGACCGCCCGTTCCTGCCTCGCACCCAGCAGACGAAAACCGCTTACCAAACCTATTTCGACTGTGGCAATCTAAGCAGTTTGCCGGATAGACCTCAATGTTGCCTTCGTTGTTTGTCTCCGTGCAAAAACGAAGAATATCATCCATCTGAGACGGGTTCAACATCCAATCCTCACGACGGCCGCCCATCATCTCTGTCGGCAAACCCAACGACAACTGCCACGAGCTGACCCCCATCCGTATCAGCTCGTCTTTCATCTGAGGTAATATGTCCTTATTCTCAACGCTAAGCGTGGTGATGGCGCGGGTGTCGATGTCATGTTGCCGGAGAATCCGGAATGCCTGCTCAACTCGGTCATAAACCCCTGGCCTGAGGATTCTGTCGTGAACCTCCCGGGTGCCATCCACCCGGACCACCACCGTCGAAATGTTACAGTTCTTCATTTGTTTTGCCACCTCCTCGGTAACAGCCCACCCGTTGGTAATCAGGTTGACGCTCACGCCTCGTCTCGTCAAATAATTAACCAATTGAGCCCAATCGCGACGGGTCAAAGGCTCTCCTCCAGAAAGTGTTACATAGCGCAGACCCAGATAAGCTATCTGCTCAATCAGGTCGAACGCCTCGGCGGTGGTTAGTTCGTCCGGTAGCGGATCCGAATAGAAAGAGCCGTAATGCCCACCCCGCACATTGTTGCCCATCGTAATTTCCCAAACGCCGGTAATTGGTCGATACACCATAGTCGTACATTTTGATTGATAATAGGGTAAAGATACAATTTTTTAATAAATGAGAAAAAGGCGTCCTTAAATTCCGGCAGAATTTTGGAGAACGGGAAAAACACGCCCTTAATTTCAGGCAGATTTTTGGAGAACGGGAAAAACACGCCCTTAATTTTCGGGAGAATTTTGGAGAACGGGAAAAAGGTGCTACTTTTGCCCCCGGAGAGATGGCAGAGTGGTCGATTGCGGCGGTCTTGAAAACCGTTGAGGGTAACACCTCCGGGGGTTCGAATCCCTCTCTCTCCGCCAAAACAAAAAAGCCCCATTTGGGGCTTTTTTGTTTTGGCGGAGAGAGAGGGATCAGCGACTGAACGCCGACCGTCAGCCGCAGGCTGGTGGAGGCATCTTGTGAAGGAGCTAATCCCAGCTTCCCTGCAAATTTTGGTTTTGCTTTGTCCAGCTTCCCCACTAAGGATCACCGAGCGAAGCGAGGTGATCCCTCTCTCTCCGCCGAGTAAAGTGGCAAAATAGGTCAAATCATCGTAAATCAAGCGTTTACGGTGATTTTTCTTTTGGGCGGATATGCAAAAAAGGGGTGTTTCGGGGCGTTTTTTACGGACAAAATTGGTGATACCCGCAAGGACGACCAAGTGAACGCCCGGATTGACACGATTCGCGCTCGGGTGATGCAGGCTCACCGCCAAATGGAATTAGACGGCGAGAGAATCACAGCACAGGCTTGATCGACAGCTATCTCGGCAAATCTAAATGCGACAACAAGATTGGGCTTCAGAATCTACCGAGTTTGCACCTATAATACTTTTGGTATCACCGATCTCTCCTCGATATATTTCACCATCAGTGAGTTTATGGTCTGCTTTAGGCTCTATCGTAGCTTTTCGCTCATCCATATTCATCTTTACAGAATAAAAGAAGGCTTTACACACATTATCATTGTCAATAACTCCAGCAGCAAAATAATTAATTATAAATTTACCCTTATTCATATTCATAACATCTGTATCTCTTTTAATCACATCCTTTCTTACGTTAAAGTAATTAAAAGGATAAAAGAGTACAATATTACTTATGCTTCCACTATTTACAAAGGTATTCCAAGATTCGCGAGTGTCATTCGGTTGGCCTTGTCCCTGTAAGTATATATGACAAACATAATTGGAAGAGCGATTATTACTATCGGTGTAGGTAAATTTTGCCATGGCACATCCCGTAAATTCGAAACTCATCGCATCGTCTCCATTCCTAATTTCTTGAAAACAAATTTTCCCTTCCCTGTAATGGGTCCAAGCGATATGATCATCCGTTCTTCCCAAATCCACGAAAATATCGTCCTGTCCAGCAAGACTTGAAAAGGTGGCGGCATTACTCAATAAAGTCGTGTTTCTTCTTATTGAGCTACCTATCACCTCGTTGATTATATTGGCGTAATCGTCAAACGGTCTCATTTTTTACCTATGTTGTGGCCGGGAGCGGTTCGATGCAGGCGGCCATGATGTCCATCAGTTTGCTGAGGCCTTCGGTGGGTCGCTGTTGGCGTGCCGAAACGTGTACCTGATACTTGGCTGTTTGGTTGGTCGAGCGGGTATTTTCGCGCGCGGAGGATACTTTGCCGTGGACATTGACACTTCCGCTGACCGACCAGAATTTGAAGCTGGCGTTGGCATCGACCGACGACTCGCTGTTGCTCGTCTCCTTGCTCGTCGCGGTGTCGGTCACTTCCATTTGGAAGTCGATCTGCACATCGTCGACCAAAAGAGAGGGTATGGGCACCAAGCCCAAGAACGGCGCCTGAACTTTTACCTTTGATGTTGCGGATTGCCCCTCGACGGGACGTTCGAGATCGAACGTGAGAAGGCGAGTCGACTTACCGTCTTCGGTGAACCCGATTTGGGTCATAAATTCGAAAGCCGATAAGGCCATCAGTTTCTGCGAGTCGCAGGCCGCCCGAAGTGGTGCCGCGATGAGGTCAGCGATCGGAAGTCCCTGAAAATTGTTTGCTACATTGTCTGCCATAATTAAAGCTCTTTAGAAGTGATTGTTTTGTCGTATTCGTCAATAATGCGTGAAAGTCCTTCGGGAATTGGGGTCGATTCGAACTTGATCTTGACATTCATCGTCGACAGGTTCTTCTTTCCACCAAAACTAACCTGTAAACTCGATCGGTCAATATGATTATTGAATGGATGAGGTTTGTCATCGACCATGAAGCCCGGCTGTTCGGCTTTGCGTTTGACTCCGGAGGAGTCGATCTGCACCTCGAAAGCCATCTCTACCTCTTTGATATTTATCGCCGAGGGGTTTACGATGGATATAATAGGAATATCGACCACCCGGTTGTCGTCTATGTGCAGACGACGGGTCGTGGCATTGCCATCCTCGTCGAAATAACGCCCCAGAAGCTCGATATTGCGCACTTCGATCATCTCCATTGCCGTACTGACCGAGTGCTGCAGTCCGCGGATAAGATCGGAAAAAGATTGGGAGACTCCCTCTTGTCTATTCCAAAAAGCCATGATACCGTTGTTTTTCTTCAAAAATAGCATCCGATGGCGCAGTTTTATTTCGCCATCGTTACCAATCGGCGCAAAACGTCACAACAATCCTCTCTTTTCATCTCTATGCAAAGATTCAGCAACCACTGGAGGGCGGCTATCTCCTGCGGAGTGAACGGAAAGGGGTTAAAACAGTACGCTGGGTCTTCGTAATAATAAGCCTTTCGCCGTGGGCAATAGCCTATCGGTGCGTTGTAACCCAAGAAAGAATCGAAGCGCATGGCCTCGATGTCAAGTTGGATGGTTCGTCGCGAGACACGGAAGCCGGTTTGCTCGAAACATTTTTCGATAATCGACGAACTCTTTACATAGTTGCTCCGCCGGAGCATCAGGTCGATGAGGCGATAGCGGGCAAGTGCGAATTTGTTTTGCGGCATATTAGTTCTTATTTTTTGTTAAAAGGACAAGAAAAAGAACTAATATAGCATTGGGTTTCGGATAGGCGAAGCGCAGAATAACAAAGACAACTCGAAAGACAAAAGACGAAAAAATCCCCTCCTTCAAGGAAGGAGGGGTGCCCGTAAGGGCGGGGTGGTAGGTCTTTGATAACTAAGAGATTGTTTTACTTAGTGCCCCCTCCTGCTTTTTACATTGACCCGTCTTATGCCTTCGGCACCTTATTCCGGTAATTCATGGGGGTTTGGCCGGTCATTTTTTTGAAGAAGGTCGAGAAATATTCGGCGTTCTCGAAGCCGAGGTCGAAAGCGATTTCCTTGATGGTTTTGGCGGTGGAGACGAGCATGGTTTTGGCCTTTTTCAGCTTCAGCTCGCTGATGTATTTGGCCGGTGAGAAGCCGGTGTACTCCTTGAATGCGCGGCGGAACCAGGAATAGCTCAGGTTGAGCTGGGCGGCGATCTCTTCCGGCGCGATCGGTTGTAAGATATTTTCCTGCATGATGACTTTGGCCCGGTTGATCCGGCAGATGATATCGCTATCGTTAAACTGCTTATTTTTAAGCATATATTTCATTAGGCTCAACAGGTGATAGACCAACCCGCCCAAGATTTGTTGAAAGCCGGTTTTTTCTTCTTCGGCGACCTCCAAAATTCGGTTATACAGGGTGATGACCTCTTCGTTGATCCCGATCGAGTAGATCGGTTGGGTGATTTTGAAAAATCCCGACTGAACCAGCCCGTCGATAATCGGCCCTTTGAACCCCACCCAATATTCGTCCCAGCCGGTTCGCTCGTTGGGGCGATAGGTGTGCCATTCGCCAGGGCGCAAGAGGATCACGTCGCCCTCCTTGACCGTGGTCGGCAGGATGTGTTTGGACTGGAACGAGCCACTTCCCCGTGTGATGGTCAGCAATTGATACTCGCTCAGCACGCGGCCTTTGGTGCTGTCGAAAAAGTATTCTGTGGGCTGATCGTTGGGCGGATAGGTCTCGACGCGGTACATTCGGCGGTGTCCGACCGCCGCAACGGCCAGCCCCCAATAAAAATCGGTGTCGTTGATGACCGGATACTTCGAGACGCAGAAGTATTCCGGAGTGGTGGGTGTTTTCATCGCGGTAAGTTTAGATTCAAATATAATGATTTCGGGTGAAAATTTCTACAAAAATCTTTTTTCTCCCGAAAAAAAGGCCTTACCTTTGAAACGAATTTTAGAGTGGGGATATTCTCCCTTTTTTAAGCGGTTTTACTGTTAGTAAATTAACAAGGATCATGAACGTACCGGAAAATCTGAAGTATTCGAAAGATCACGAATGGATCAAAGCCGAGGGCGACCAGGCCTGGGTCGGCATCACCGATTTTGCGCAAAGCCAATTGGGAGACATTGTCTTTCTGGATGTTACCACCGTTGGCGAGACGCTGGCGCGCGAGGCTGTTTTCGGCACGGTCGAGGCGGTCAAGACGGTTTCGGATGTCTTTTTGCCGGTCGATGCCGAGATTTTGGCCTTCAACGAGGCCCTGAACGACGCGCCGGAGACGGTCAACAAAGACCCTTATGGCGAGGGGTGGATCGTAAAGGTCAAAATGTCGGACCCCAGCCAGTTGGACGAACTGCTTTCGGCAGAAGAATACTTGGCACTAATAGGTTAATAACGAACTAAATACATAAGTTGAAATGGGAAACAAAGTAACAGTCGTAGGTGCCGGTAACGTGGGTGCCACCTGCGCAAATGTGATCGCCACACGTCAGATTGCCAGCGAGTTGGTCTTGTTGGACATCAAAGAGGGGCTGGCCGAAGGCAAAATGCTCGATATTTTTCAGACGGCCACGCTGATGGATTTCGACACCAACCTGTTGGGCATCACCAACGATTATTCGAAAACAGCTAACTCGGATGTGGTGGTTATCACCTCGGGGATTCCCCGCAAGCCGGGCATGAGCCGCGAAGATTTGATCGGCACCAACGCCGGTATCGTGAAAAATGTGGCCGAAAATGTGCTGAAATATTCGCCCAACGCGATCATCCTGATGGTCAGCAACCCGATGGATACGATGACCTACTTGGCCAGCAAGATATTAGGGCTTCCGCGCAACCGAATCTTCGGGATGGGGGGAGCGTTGGACAGCGCCCGTTTTAAATGTTACCTGAGCAAGGCTTTGGGTGCCAACTCAAACGAGATCGAAGGCATGGTGATCGGCGGACACGGCGACACGACGATGATTCCGCTCGTGAGCAAGGCGACCTACAAGGGGATTCCGGTGTCGGAATTTGCCGATGCCGCCACGCTCGAAAAAGTGGCCGCCGACACGATGGTGGGCGGCGCGACGCTGACCGGTCTGTTGGGTACCTCGGCCTGGTACGCCCCCGGCGCGGCCGCCGCTTATGTGGTCGAGTCGATCCTGAACGACCAGAAAAAAGTGGTTCCCTCCTGCGTATCGCTCGAAGGCGAATATGGGCAGAGCGACATCTGCATCGGCGTTCCGGCCGTGATCGGGCGCAACGGGGTAGAAAAAATCCTCGAAGTCAAACTGACCGCCGACGAACAGGCCGCCTTTGAAAAGAGCGCCGAAGCCGTCCGCAAAACCAACGCCGTACTCAAAGAAATCGGCGCGTTGTAGAAATACAATATTACTTCAAACAAGCAGGGCGGCCTCCATTAGAGCCGCCCTGTTCGTTATACATTTATTGGTATCCCCTTATTCCGTAGCCGGTTGTCCGACGAGGGTGAAGTTATAGTGGCAAACGCTCGAATAGGTCTCTCCCGGGCGAAGCGTGGTCGACGGGAAGTTTTCGTGGTTCGGGCTGTCGGGGAATTTCTGCGTTTCCAGACAGAGTGCCGAGCGGTGCGGGTAGTTTTTGCCGCTCTTGCCGACCACGGCTCCGGTCATGAAGTTGCCGCTGTAAAACTGGATTCCCGGTTCGTCGGTGTAGACCTCCATCAGGATACCGCTTTCGGGCGAATAGACTTCGGCGGCCAGTTCGATACCTGCTAAATTCTTGTCCAACACCCAGTTGTGGTCGTAACCCTGACCCAAGTGCAGCGGTTCATAGTCGGCACCAATCCGTTCGCCGATCACGTGATATTCCGTAAAATCGAGCGGAGTGCCTCCCACGGGGAGAATTTCGCCCGTCGGGATCAGCGTCGCGTCGGTCGGGGTGAAGTTCGAGGCGATGATCTTCAGCTGATGATCTTCGATCGTCGGGCTTCCTTCGCCGCTCAGGTTGAAATAGGAGTGGTTGCTGAGGTTCACGATGGTCGGCGCGTCGGTCGTTGCTTCGTAAGAGATTTCAAGCTCGTTTTTCGTCCCGCTCACGACCATGCGAATCTTCAGTTCGAGGTTGCCGGGGTATCCCATTTCGCCGTCGGGCGAGTGATAGGTGAAGAGCACAGCGTCTTCGCCCGCGTCGGTTTTGTAGGGCTGAGCGTCAAAAACCACGTCAAAATACCCTTTCGGACCTCCGTGCAGGGCGTTCTGGCCGTCGTTGAGTGCCAGCTGGTATTCGGTGCCGTCGAGCGTGAATTTACCGCCCGCGATCCGGTTGGCATAGCGGCCCACCGTGGCTCCAAAGTATTTCTCGCCGGTGGTCTGATACTCCCCGATCGTGTTGTGACCCAGCACCACGTCGCGGAACACGCCGTCCTTGTCCGGCACCCAGATGTTGACGATGCGCGTACCGAAATTGGTCACCTGAACGACCATCCCGTTTTTGTTGGTCAGGGTGTAGAGATCGACCGGTTTGCCATCGATTTGCTGTTGGAAATTTTCGGCAGGGATCAGCACCACGTTGCTCTCTTCTTTCGCCGCCTGGCACGATGCCAATTGCAAGGCCAACAGACCCAGGGCGATAACCTTAAAATGCTTCATGTTGTTTGTTGTTTTTATGTTAGACTCTTTGAATGAACTCTTATCTCACCGAGGCGACCGGCACTTCGGCGATCTCCCCGAACTGATAGATCGGCACCCGCTGGGTCAGCAGGATGGTTTTGTCGTCGATCAGGCGACAGCGCACCACGTCGGCCATCCGCAGGAAGACCGTTCCCTGAGTGCCCCCCCGTCCTGTGGTGGTTGCGGCGCGGGGCACGGCGAGGGCTTCCGTTTTGTTTTCCGGGGTCAGCTCCAGCACGATCGGTCGACCGGTCAGGTCGCTGTCGGGCAACAGACCGCCCTCCTCAGTAAACCGGCAGACAATCAGCGTGTTCTTTCCTTTTTCGGGTACCACCTGAAGGGTTCGGGTCTCGATCTGTACACTGCGTTTGCCCATAAACAGAGCAATATATTCCTCTTCCAACCGTTGCATCTCGCGCAGGGCGGCCTCCATGCCGGCACCGTACACGTTTTCACCCGCCTCGCCGGTCACCAGATCGAAACGCCGCTTGCGCAGGGTAAATAGCGCCTGTGCCGCTTCGGCGGCGGCCTCTTCCAAACCGGATGCAGTCGCGCTGTTTTTGTCGACCAACACGCCGTCAAAACCCTCGGTGGGCGGGTAAATAGTCGTTTCCGGGGTCAGGGCGACAGTCCCTGTCGGTTGCGAACCGTCGAAGGCGATAAATCCTTCCGCATCCGTGTAATAGAGGTCAAAAAGGGATTTCTCCGGGCTTTCGAGCACGTACACAGCCGAAGGATCGGCTTCGCTTGTTCCGGTCAGCGTTGCTCCCACGAGGGAGTAGATTTCCTTGTCCGACAGCGGCGCGACACTGCCCAAGTATTGTTGGGCGTAACGGGCATAAGGCCCGCGCTTTACGCTCTCGTGGCGCAGGGTAATCGTCACATTCAGTACCGTTTGCGGCAGGCGATAGACCACGGCGTTGCCCACCACCGGCGTGCCGGGAACAAGGGCTGTCGCCCGGGTCGACTGCCCCGACAGATGCGCCGAAATGCTCACGCAGAGCACCAAACACAGCCCGAAAAACAAGTGCTTCATAAAAATAGGTCTTAATAATTCGAGTAAAAGTAAACTATTTCGCTTGTTTTTACAAACATACGATCAAAAATAGCCTGAAAATCTCTATTTCGAGCAATCATCCGATGCAAAAGAGCTTCTTAAAAGCTCAAAAGACAAGGCTTGCGACCGAGACAAAAGCGCAGTGTACTAAAGGTACTCGAGCATTTTGGCGAGGGAGCGTAACGCAGTATTTTGGGCTTTTTAGAAGCTCGTCGCGTAAAATCCGAGGATTACGCCTATGGCATAGACGATGCTGGCCACTCCGTTGACGGTGCCGAAGGCCAGCCCGATGCGGTCGAGCTTTGTGGGGCGGACGATCAGGTGTTGGTAGATCAGCAACCCGATAAAGGCGAGACTGCCTATCCGGGCATAGCCATTGTCGCCCCAATAGGGGGCAACCCACAGCACCAGCGCGAGGGTGAGCAGGTGTAGTATTGCGCTGACCCACAACGCCCCCCGGGCACCGAGGCGGGCGGGCAGGGAGTTGAGGCCGTGCTGGCGGTCGAAGGCGATGTCTTGTAGGGAGTAGATGATGTCGAAGCCGCTCGACCAAGTCAGTACGAGGGCGGATAAGAGCACCGGTGCTTCGGTCAGCGTGCCGGTCACCGCGATGTAAGCCCCTGCCGGGGCGATCGCCAGCGACAGCCCGAGGAAGAGGTGGCTCAGCGAAGTAAACCGTTTGGTGAGGCTGTACCCCAAAATCACGCCGAGTGCCACCGGCGAAAGCGCGAGGCAGAGGGGGTTGATCCATGCGGCCACCGCGATAAACAGCGCGGCGTTGACGATGACAAAGCCGAGCGCGTTTTTTGGGGTGACGGCTCCCCGGGGTATCTCCCGAGCGGCGGTGCGGGGGTTGAGCGCGTCGATCCGGCGGTCGGCATAGCGGTTGAAGCCCATGGCCGCGTTGCGAGCTAATACCATGCATAGCAACACTTTGAGCAATAGCCAACCGGAAAATCCCCGCTCCTGCACGGCGTAAAAATAGCCGATCGCGGCAAAGGGCAGGGCAAAGACCGTGTGCGGAAAGCGGACTAACGAGGCGTAAGTTCGGATCGTCTTTAATAATTCCATCTCAGCGTGGCGATAACTGGATTGTGATCCGACCACGGAACATCCGGGCTTTCGTAAGATAGTGTCTCCCAATGCGGTGAGGGGAGGATGTAGTCGATCCGCATCAGCCGATAGAGGTTTTTGTAGGTAAATCCATACCCGTGACCTTTACTTTCGAAGGCATCGCCGAAATCGCCGCGCATGGTGCGATAGGTGTACGACATGGGCGGGTCGTTGAAGTCGCCGCAAACCACGGTGGGCACCTCCCGCGAGGCGATCAGCCGAGCGAGGGTGTCGGCCTGATGGGCGCGTTTGAAAAAGCCCCGGCGCAGTCGTCCGGCGATTTGGCGGAGCTGCTCGGTTTTGTCGGGGTCGCTGGCAAAAATCTCGGACTCAAAAAATTCGACGTTGTCCCGGTCGACATAAGTCGTCTCCAAGTGGTTGCAGAAGACCCGGAGCGAATCCCCCGCCGGGGTGAGGACGGTGACCCACAGCGCGCCGTTGCGGCTCTCCTCAAAATCGACAGTGCCCTCTTCGGCGATCCGGAATTTGCTGTAAATGGCTGTTCCCCAGACCCCGTTCCCTCTGTTATTGTGCACGGTGTAATGAAATCGTCGGTGAGGCCACGCGGCCAATAGCCGGTTCAGGGTATCTTCCGGCATACGCGGCGTGGCCTGAAACTCTTGCAGGCAGATGATGTCCGGAGCCTGCTCCCGGATGAATGCGGTGATCTCGCGGGCGGTCGACGTGCTTTTTTGGCTCTCCGGGTCGTAATCCATAAACCCCTCGACGTTGTAGGTCAGTACTTTTACCGTGCGATTGTCCCGCAGGGGCTTTATCTCGTTCGCGGCGGCCGACGAGAAATGATAATAGGTCTTGATTTTCGGGGCACCGATGAGCAACACGAACAGCGGCAGAAAAAAGGCCGCCTTCCACCGGATCGCCCAATAGAGCATCAGAAAAAGATTAATCAGGTAGAGGATCGGCGCGCCCAACCCCGCGTAGGCGAATATCCAGAGCCGATTGGGGTCGACGAGCGGGGCGAGGTAGGCGCAAAGCATGGCAATCGCCGCCATGCCCGAGAGGACGAGCATCACCCCGTCGAACAAACGGCCGATAAAATTAGCTCTGTTCTTTTTGCGCATCCGTTTAATAAAAAATTTTTCCTTTGGCCTTCCAATATTTTAATAGGATAAAGGCACTTATCATCCCCGTGACGTGGGCAAAGTGAGCCACGCCGTCGCCGCCGCGCACACCCCAAATCAGTTCGATTGCCATGAAAATGAGGACGAAGTATTTGGCTTTCATGGGGATAGGTGGGAAAATCAGCATGATGATCGAGTTGGGATGAAGCATCCCGAAGCCCAACAGCACACCGTAAATGGCTCCCGATGCACCGAGGACGGGGGTGTTGACGAGCAGGAACATCTTTTCGCTGGCCGAATAGGAGGTCAAGGCCGCATCGCGGATGGCGCTGACCTCGATCCAATTGATGCACGAATAGAGAATCCCTGCGCCGATGCCCGAGAGCAGGTAAAAGGTCAAGAACCGCTGACTGCCCAAGTCGTACTCCACAACCCGACCGAACATCCACAGGGCGAACATATTAAAGAGCAGGTGCGAAACATTGCCGTGCAGGAACATACTGGTGATGTACTGCCACGGGTAAAAATCGGGCGACTCCCAATAATAGAGTGCGCCGTATTGGTCGATCACCTCTCCGAAAGGCAACAAGGCCTGCGCCATAAAAACCAGCGTATTGATAATCAGCAGGTTTTTTACTACCGGCGGCGTTCCGAAGGCTCCGTTCATGGAAAAGTTACTCATTGCAATATTTTCTTTATGTCATTGGTGCTAATCACGCTCCACACCGCGCGCCCGTCGGCGGTAAAGGCCGGTTCGCTACAATCGTACAAAGATAATATTAATTCTTCGATTTCTTCCCGTTGCATCGTTCGGGCGTTTCGCAGGCTGTATGCGTCCGCCAGCATCAGCGCCACCGCCTTGCGCCGGTTTTCGGCGGCGGGGAGGCCGTTTTGGAGCAGGTCGTGCAACAGCGAGTCGACAAGCCGAGCCGCCGGAGTCGCTTGAATATCAGCCGGAATACCTCGGACAACGGCCTTTTCTCCCTCCACCCGGATGTCGAAGCCGATGGCTAAGAGATCGTCCCGCACCTCCTGCAACAACTTTTGGTCATCGGCCGAAAGGGGGATCGGCTCAGGAAATAGTTCCTGTTGGTTTACAGCAAGTTGTGCCGTATTCTGGTGCAAAAAACGTTCGTACAGCACCCGGTGATGCGCCCGGGGCAGGTCGATCAGCGTCAACCCCTGCCCGGAGGCCAAAGCGATGTACCGGTTCGAGAGGTTGAGGAACGGGAAGCCCTCGGCCAACCCGCTGTCGATCTCCAGCGCGCCCTGAAAGGCCTCTTCTTCGCTGAAAAACTCCGTTTCGTTCGATGATTCCTCCTCGGTTTCAAAGCCTTGCGATACAAAAACGCTCTCTTCTTCGTCGGGGTCCTGCTCGCCGAGAATCAGGTTGCGGAACGAGTCGCCACCGCTGGAGGCAGGGTCGAACGTGTCGTAACTCTCCTCGTAAAGCCGCTCCCAACCGGCGGGAACACCGTCGTGCGAATAGGGCATATTGCGCAGGTATCCGCCACCGCCCGAAGCGCGCGCGTTCCGGGGCGTTGTCGGCTCGGTATCAGGCTCGTTGAACGGGTTGAAATCGGGGTTGAGTGAGTCGGTCGGAATCCGCACGTTGCCCCGGTCGGCATGGAAAACCGGAATATCAAGTGAGGTGTCGTTGTCGAAATCCATCAGCGGGATCGCCCCCAATTTGCCCAGCGATTCGCGCACAGCGGCGTTGACGATCTGCCAGATAGCCTGTTCGTCCTCGAATTTGACCTCGGTTTTGGTCGGGTGAATGTTGACGTCGATGCGCGTCGGGTCGACCGTCATGTAGAGAAAATAGGGGGGATAGTGCCCGGCGGGGATCAGCTTTTCATAGGCCGTCGTGACCGCCTTGTGGAAATAGGGCGATTTGAAAAAGCGGTTGTTCACAAAGAGAAATTCCTCGGCCGCACCGCTCTTTTTGGCCGAGGCGGGGGTGCCGATAAAGCCCTCAATGCGAATGATCGACGTTTCGACGCTCAGATCGAGCAGGCCGGTGTTGATGTGCTTGCCAAAAACCCCCACGATCCGTTGACGCAGGTTGGTTGCCGGAAGGCGGTACCGCGCCGTGTCGTTGTCGTAAAGGTTCATCTCCAACTGCGGGTTGCACAGGGCTACCCGCAGAAACTCGTCGACGATGTGTTTGGTCTCTACCGATTTGCTTTTCAAGAATTTGCGTCGCGCCGGGACGTTGTAAAACAGGTTTTTGACCAACAGCTGGGTGCCGGGCGGGATGTTGACCGCCGTCTCCGCGCCGAATGTGCCACCGTTGACATAAAGCCGTCGCCCCACCTCGTCGCCGGGGCGACGGGTGCGCAGTTCGACCTCGCTGACCGAGGCGATCGAGGCCAACGCCTCGCCCCGGAACCCGAAGGTCGACAGGGCATAGAGGTCATCGGCGCAGGTGATTTTCGAGGTCGCGTGGCGGGCAAAGGCCAGCCGGGCATCCTCCGCCGAAAGCCCGCACCCGTTGTCGATGACCTGAATCAGGCCGCGACCGCCCTCCTGGATGTTGACGGTGATCGACGTGGCACCTGCGTCTACGGCGTTCTCAATCAACTCCTTGACCACCGATGCAGGCCGCTGGACGACCTCACCGGCGGCAATCTGGTTGGCTACCGCCTCGGGCAGGAGTTTGATGATGTCGGCCATGGGATTAACCTGAGTTTCGGATAAGACAAATATATTATTTAGTGTGTTCCTGTGTGTTATGTTTATTTGTCCTATCCGAAGCTCAGGTTGTCGGCTCTTTTTAGAGCCGACACGGTGCTCGATCACCCCTCCCCAGCCCTCCCCTAAGCGTAGGGGAGGGAGGTGTCGCGCCTTCCCGCGAGCGGGAAGTGCTCCGAAATAGGACTTGAGTTCTGTTCTGCGCTTCGCTTATCCAGAACTCAGGTCTTTAGACTCGATTATTGTCCGCTTAAGAAAACCGCCCAAATCGAATTGCTAAAATCGGTCTTGATGAGCCAATAGGCAAAGGCGGCCAGCAAAACAAGGAAGATCAGGCTCCGCAACGTCCGTTTTTGTTGGCGTTGCTTTTTGTCCCGGTTGGCGATGATGCCCCGGCGGATGCGAAGCTCCCCGATGTATTGCCCCGGGCGGTACTCCCGCTCCTCTTTGGCCTGATAGTCACTCCCCAACAGCTCTTTTTTCTTCGCTTCCCACTCCTCTTTGGCGGGGTCATAGTATCGGGGGCGGTAATCGAACGCCCGAGGCTTGGGGGTATGGCTGAAGCTGAATTTCATGGTCTGATTCTTTTCTACAAAGGTAATCATTTTCTCAACGCCTCAAAACAGCGTAAGCTGATCGCCGCCGCTGTTGAAAGTGAGGCGGTGGTGTGGCGAGAGGCCATGCTCGGCGATGGCCCGGCGATGGGCGAGGGTAGGGTACCCCTTGTTTTGTTGCCAGCCATAGACGGGAAATTCGCGGTCGATGGCCCGCATATAGTCGTCGCGATAGGTTTTGGCCAGCACCGAGGCGGCGGCTATGGAGGCATAGATGCCGTCGCCCCGAACGATACACCGATAGGGGATTTCGAGCGAGCTGCGGAAGCGATTCCCGTCGATAAGCAGGAGATCGGGCGCGCTTTTCAGCCCCTCGACGGCTCGGGTCATGGCCAAAAACGAGGCGTTGAGGATGTTGATCCGGTCGATCTCGGCGGCCTCCACAGCGGCCACCTGATAGGCGATGGCCTCGGCTTCGATCACCGGGCGCAAGGCCTCGCGTTGCCTCTCGGTGAGCTGTTTCGAGTCGTTGAGCAACGGGTGCGAAAAATCCTTGGGCAACACAACGGCGGCGGCAAACACCGGGCCTGCCAAACAGCCGCGCCCGGCCTCGTCGCATCCGGCCTCAACGCCCGTGGGCGAAAAATAGGGTTCAAGCATAGTTCGTCTAAAGCATAAAATTCTATCGGTAAAAATAGTAAAAATCCAGTGATTTTTGCTTGCTGTTCCTCTGTTTTCGCAAGGCGTAGAATAGTAAAAATAGGCTTTAAAAACAACAAAATAAGGCCAATATATAATGAAAATATGCTAAAAAATTTGGTGGTGTAAGTTTCTGTTTTTAACTTTACACCCAAATTCAAGTTTAGTTTTTTTTTTTTTGTGGTTTAACGATTTGAGACTGTAAGGTATTTTTTTCATTTTAAGATTATTAGAAAGCAAGCACATATTGGTTTTTTTCTTGCATTGACCGCTGTGTTGTGGCTCGTTTCGGGATGGGCTGTGGGGCAAGAACAACGATCGGAAAGCCGGTTGCCCGAGGGCATGAGGCTGATTGCCGATCGTTCGGGAGCTTCTGTCCGTATCTCGCCGGAGGATATTGCCCGCATCATCGCCCAAAACTCCCGCCGCCCGGTCGGCGCATCTGCACCCACCCCAAGTTCTGACTCATCGGCCGACTCGATCGGGCTGTCTGTCCTCTATTTCCGGGTCAACAGCACGCGCCTGGAGCCGAACTATATGGACAACGCCCAAAATATGGAAATGATCCGTCGCCTCGCGTCGGATGCCGATCTGTTGGCGGCAATGGACTTTATCACCATCACGGCGGCGGCCTCGCCCGAGGGTTACACCGAGGCCAACGAACGGCTGGCCGAAGGCCGCGCACTGGCCGCCAAGGAGTGGCTCGTTTCGGAATTTCCGGCGTTGGATCGCGAGCGGATTTTTACCTTCTCGATCGGCAACGACTGGGCCGGCTTGCGGCGAATGGTCGAGGAGGATGCCGATGTACCCCATCGCACCGAGGTGCTTGCCACGCTGGACTCGGCATTGGGCGAAGAGGCCAAACGGGCGGCGCTCAAACGCATCGGCGCGGGCGAGGCATACGCATACTTGGCCGAGCACCTGTTGCCCGAACTGCGCGGGGCGACAGCCTGTATGATCTATTACAAGCCCGCACCTGCCCCCGCCGCACCCAAACAACAACCCGCCTCCGAGCCGATTGTTGTGACGGAGTACCTGACCGACACGGTCTATATCGACCGCCCCGTCCGGATCGACAACATGGTTCAGGAGGCTTCGGCGGTTTCGGGGGCTTCGTGGGTTTCGGCTGTTCCGGTGGCGCGCGAGCCTTACTATTGGGCGGTGAAGAGCAATCTGCTTTACGACTTGGCCCTGTTGCCCGATCTGCGCGCGGAATTTATGCTTGGAGAACAATACTCGCTGGAGTTCGGCGGACAATGGGCGTGGTGGACAAGCAACAAGAGCCACGACTATGCCGAGCGCATCCAAGCCTTCGGCCTCGAATGGCGTTATTGGCTGGGCAACCGCGAGCGCCGAACACCGCTCTCGGGCCATTATCTTGGGCTTTACGGCATGGCGGGCACTTACGATGTGCGTTGGGGCGCCGGGACAGGCTACCTGAGCAACATGAGCTATTCGGCGGGGGTCTCCTACGGCTATTCGATGAGGCTTGGGCGCAGTCTGAACCTCGAATTGGGCTTGTCGGTGGGCTATGTGGGCGGGAAGTACCAAACCTACCACATTTATGACTCGATGCAGGATATTTTTTACCGCGATGCCACCTTCTCGCGCCACTACTGGGGCCCCACCGGGGCACGGGTGTCGCTGGTTTGGTTGCTCGGCGGCAAAAATGAGACTAAAAACAGGAGGTAAAGGGTGATGAAGAGACAACTCCATATCCTCTTGTTTTATCTGGCCGCGGCGGTACTTGCGGCGGCGGGTCTGGCTTCGTGCCAAAACAAGGAGCTGTACGACCTTCGCTTTACCGACCCGACGGCCAAAGCGGTGACCGTGCGGATCAATTGGGCCGAAGGCCTGCCGGTGCCCACGGCCAATGGGATGCGTATCAACGTCTTCTCCCTGAATCCCGATGTGGCACCACACTATGGCAAGGACGACGTGTCGGCTCACGGGGGGCTTGTGTGGCTGAGGCCGGGGACGACGCACCAGACCTTTGCCTATAATTACGCCGACAACAACCTGAAGTTTGTCAACGAGCACGACCCCGCGCTGATCGAGGCCGTCTCGACCGAGCTAACCCGGGCGACCTATTCGCGGGCTTTCCCCGACGAGCAGACGATCGACCAAGTCCGAGGCGATTTCCATGTCGGCATCCACCCCGGTTATACGGTGCTCGATACGGACCAAGAGCAGTTTTTCGACCTGTATCCGGCCGACGCGGTCAAGACCTACACCTTCGAGATTCGCGGGGTCGCCGGGGCCGAGTTCATCGCTTCGGCGCGCGGAGCCATCTCGGGCTTCTCGGCCTCCTATTTTTTGGCCACGGGCGAGCTGGCCGCCGAGCCGTCGACCCTGCTTTTCAACGCGCAGGCCAATGGCGGGCAGAAGACGGTCACGGGCAGTTTCCGCACCTTTGGCCGGTTGGATGTGACGAACAATTTTACGATCGAGATACTCTACCCCTCCCAAACGCCGGGCGAGGGTATTGTACAATATACTTGGGATGTGACCGGCCAGATCGCCGACGGAACTAATTACCACATCCTGATCGAGAACGACCCCGCCAACGGCATCCCCGAAATCCCCGACCCGGGAACGGTCAACGAAAACGGCGGCTGGGACGTAAAACTAAACGAGTGGAACGACATTGCCGTTCCGCTGGAATGAGAAGTGAATGATGAATTACCTTTTTAAAACTTAAACCTCAATCTTTTTTTAAACCTACATTTAACACAAACAAAACAATGAAAAAACTCTTTCTTTTTGCGGCTGTGGCCGCAACCATCCTTTGGGCAGGATGTTCGAACGACATCGAGAACGCTCCTGATCCTCAGACTGCTAACGGGCAGGGACAGGCAATCGAATTTCGCGCTGTGGTCGACAAACAGACCCGTGCCACGGTGCGCAATGGCAACATGACCAGCTTCTTCCTGCAGACCGGTTTGTATGAGACAAACACGGAGAGTGTAACAACGCTGTCGGATGCCAATTTCTTGACGGTTCCTGTCTACAAAAATGGTGCTTCTTGGACCTATTCTCCGGTTAGGTATTTTCCGACTGAATCTAACAAAACGCTTAATTTCTACGCCTATTCTCCTATCAAGGATATCAACATGACCACCGATCTGACCCTCTCTGGCTTAGGGGCATCTTTCGGTTATACTGTTCCTGTTAATCAGAGCGTGAACAATGGGGCGGTCGACCTGTTGATCGCCGCTGTGATCGACAAAACTGCGAGCACTACTACCGAAGGTAAAGGCGGA
This sequence comes from Rikenellaceae bacterium, assembly GCA_031262465.1. Classification (GTDB taxonomy): domain Bacteria; phylum Bacteroidota; class Bacteroidia; order Bacteroidales; family Rikenellaceae; genus JAJQAW01. The sequence goes on along the minus strand of JAISHQ010000019.1, from coordinate 2,972 downwards.
GTGATATTAAATTTCAACCACGCCCTTTCGGCAGTCACCTTCTCGGGGCGCAACCAAAACGCGCAAACCAGTACGCTGATTTATGTGATCCACAGCATCAAAATTCTCGAATTGGAGAACGTCGGTATATTTACATATCCCACTAAAACCACCTCCTCAGGTGCCATCTTCGCCGAAGATAGATGGAGTATTACGAACAATGATGACGTTGATTATATCGCAGGTATTCCCGCCTCGGGCGTTGCCCTTGATCCGGTGGGGGCTGCCGGAGAGTATGTCAAGTTGCTTTCGGCCAACGACATGATGATGGTACTGCCGCAGAGTGCAGGCCAAAAAATAGTCGAAGTGACTTACAGCCTGCGCGACGGGAGTGGTAAACTGGTTCACGATAAGGATAAACGTAACTTAAAGTTGCCCATTGGCTTTAAGTTCCAAGCCGGGACACGCTATGATTTCCAATTTACATTTGCCGGGGATAGCTCCAGCGAAACGCCGATCTCGTTCACAGTAAATGTTTTGTCTTGGGCTGATTGGGATGCTGATGAAGTTCCTGGGACTCCTAACCCGATTTTGAGAGAATAGAGTAACTAACCTCGCTTGCTCGCTTGCTTGAGCGAAAACACACAGGCCGCCGGGGGTTGAACGTCCCCCGGCGGTCACAACAATTCATAGTTAAGTAAAATGAAACACTTTCTCCTCATACTGTCCCTAATCGCGCTGGCCTCGGTGGCCTGCTCGCGGGAAGACGAGTTTCTGCCCCCGCAAGGGCAGGAGAGGGAGATCGTGTTCGCCGCCCAATTTCCGGCCACGGACAAAACATCGCCCGCCACCCGGGGCGAGGCCTCCACAGCCTTGCGCAAAATCGGCGTGTTCGGCTATTCCCACACGGGTAATTTGGGCACGGTGGCTCCTGCAGAACTCTTGCCCGACTATTTCCAAAACAAGGCGGTGGTCGATCTGGATAATAACGGGATATGGACTTACGACGGGGGGCGCAAATACTGGCCGTCGAACGCCCGCCGCCTCTCGTTCTTCGCCTATTCGCCCTATGAGGATGTGCAGGATGTGTTGGAACTCTCCACCGCCTCGGGCACGCCGACGATCGACTACACCGTCCCGACCACCATCGCCGGGCAGGTCGACCTGATGTGGAGCAAGAATACCGACATGACCTATGCCACCTCGACCGACGGTGCCGTTCCGCTGGCGATGAACCACGCCCTGACCAAAATCGACTTCGAGGTAAAACTGGAGCTTGAGGCGGGAGCTACGAGCAGTTCCTACCTCGTGCGCTTCGACAAATTGGAGGTGCGCAACGTGGCCGGGAGCGGTACGCTCGACCTGACTAAAACGCCCACCGACCCCGCTCTTTGGACAGGGGTATCGGGGCCGGCAACCTATACAATGGTTCCCGGTTGGCTCGGCGGGCTGATCGACGCGCCGCTCGATGCCAGCGTGACTAACCCCACACCGCCCCAACGCGATCCCTATGATTGGAATAAACTCTTCCCCTCCGGCCAATTCCTGATGCTGATCCCGCAGAGGCTGGCGGCCCCGTCCGAGGCGGCTCCCGCGCAGGCTGTGCTGACCTATACGCTGATTAACCCGAGCGATGGCTCGGAGGAACAACAAATAAAGACTTTTGCCCTAAGCCCCTCGACCCCCTCGGCCACGTGGACACCGGGGCAGGGCATCACCTATCGGATTGTTGTCCCGCTCCCTGCTGTTGCTTCCCCCAGCGGTTATGCCCTGAAAATGACCAATAAAACACTCCAGACCAACGCTTGGGGTGCTCAGGTTTGGTATAAACTATCCAAACCATTGACCCAAGGAGTCACTTATACCTATTCTTTTTTGGTAAAAGGAAATCACATTCGGGGGGAGGAAGCGATGCAGATATTCCTGCAAGATTCGCACTACGATGGCGGTGTCGACCAAGATTATTTGGACTATATTACGATACCTGCCGAGTGGACCCCACAAACCATGACGTTTACTCCTTCTACCGATATGAGGGACAAAGTCATCTTTAATTTCGGGGACTATGTCGGTGATATTTGGGTCGATAATGTTTCGCTCACCGCCGCAGGCTCTACCAATAATCTGATTCTCAACGGAAACTTCAAAAATCAGAACATGGGCAGTTGGATAGTTGGTCAGCACGCGCTGAAAATGAGCAATCGTACAGCGCATACCAATGTTTATGACACTCAGGTCGGGTATCAGCTGGCCACGCCGTTGGAGGCAGGAACCACCTATACCTATCGGTTTATGGTAAAAGGAACGTCGAATTACAACTCGATGGCAATTTATCTGCAAGACTCGAACTACGACGACGGCACCAACCAAGAGTATCCGGGCGGGGTTCCTGTAACGACCCAGTGGACTGAAGTAAGCCTGCCGCCGTTTACTCCTACGGGCGCTACGCTGGATCGGATCACCTTTAATTTCGGGGACTATGTCGGCGATATTTGGGTCGATAACGTTTCGCTCACCGCCGAAGGCTCCGCCACCAACCTGATTCTCGACGGCGGATTTGAGGTAGAAAACGTTGTCTATGAGGCAGGTACAACAGCCGGTTGGTTCGATCGCTTTGCCTACTCGTTGGGCATTACGCGGGACGGCGGCGAAGAAGACTATCTGTCGGCCTCCGTCGAGGCAGAGTAACAGACCCACCCTATTACTTCCGTCGGCACCGGTGGAATAAATTTCCTCCAAATATCCGCCAGCTCAGAAAAAAGCGTTATCTTCGCGTAAGAATTTGCGAAGATTATGAAATCGTACAAAAGATACCTCATCACCTCGGCGCTTCCTTATGCCAACGGCCCGGTACACATTGGTCATTTGGCCGGGGTTTATGTCCCCTCGGATATTTACGTGCGCTACCTGCGGCTCAAGGGCGCGGATGTGATCTCGGTCTGCGGATCGGACGAACACGGTGTGCCCATCACCATCAAAGCCCGTCAGGAGGG